>JAJPYR010000037.1:0-13917 GCA_021204825.1 Clostridia bacterium
TGTTTAACAAGATTCAGTCTCAAAAAGCGACTAAATGACTTTGCGATTGCCATACTTCAGACAAAACAGCACCCTCGAAACAGTTGCTTTATTTCCTTCCATAGGTTATAATCTACTCAAACTTAAAGCCGCACGGCAGAAAATCTTTCTGTCTGCAAGCCCACAGAGAGGGAAGGGCGCTGAGATCTTCCCGGCAAGCACGAAAGGTATGCGCTGCTCTGGCATCCGCCAAAGGCGGATGGCACGGCCGGGATCAATACCCCGCGGACACTCCCCGTCAGTGAGAAACAAGGCCCTTGTTGGAGGGTGAAGTAAAGTGGGACAGCGTTTCAACACGCCTTTACAGCAATGCAGAGGCGTGTTTTTTAATGCATATATACAGCTTTTTGGCATATGCTTCATATTTTAGGCCAGCAGGGAACATACGCATAAAACACAATCCGGCACAGGGCCGGACATAAAGAGAGAATACAGCCCCGGGGCATGGTCTTCGGGACAGGCATAAGAGAGAGAAGAGATGTTTAAGAAACTTAGGGCGGACATAGCGGCGGCCAAGGAGAATGACCCCGCTGCAAGATCCAAATTTGAGATATGGCTCACATATTCCGGCGTGCATGCGTTAAGCTGGCACCGCTGGGCGGCTTTCCTGTACAGGCACCATTTAAAGCTCCTTGCCCGCATAACCTCGCAGCTTGCGAGAAGGCTCACAGGCATAGAGATACATCCGGCTGCCAAGATTGCCCCCGGGGTGTTCATAGACCACGGAATGGGCGTTGTCATAGGTGAGACGGCGGAAGTGGGCAAAGGCACCGTCATATACCAGGGTGTAACACTGGGCGGCACAGGAAAAGAGACGGGCAAGCGCCATCCAACGGTTGGCGAGTACTGCTTGATTTCCTCCGGCGTAAAGGTTCTCGGCAACATATACATAGGGGATTATGCCAAGATAGGCTCGGGCGCCGTAGTCCTCAAGGACGTGCCCCCGCATGCCACTGTCGTGGGCGTTCCCGGCAAGGTTGTGCGCATACGAGGCTCCAAAGAGGGCCTGGACCTTCTGCAGGAGACCTCGGACCCTGTATCCACGGAGGTTTGCAAGCTCCGTGAAAGGTCTTTCGCCCTGGAGGCGAAGCTGGATGCCGTAACCAAAGAGCTTGAGGAGCAGCGCGCTGCAGGCCCTGCAGCCGCGGAACAGGACATAGAGCGCCTTGAAGAGCAGAATCTGCGCCTTGCTCAGATGCATATGGAAGACTCCACGCGCATAGACCGCCTGGAAGCCGCCGTGGCATCACTTGCAAAGGAAAAGGAGCAGCAGGATGCCGTATCCGCACAGCAGAAAGAACAGCTTGCGTCCCTTTCCATGGAGAACACCCGCCTCAAGGAAGAACTCCGGTGCGTGAAGGCAGCCCTGGCAGACGCAGAGGGGCGCGCCATGGAAGCGGAAGCCTCCAAGGCTACAGATGCATCAGAGGAATCTGCCTCCGTAACCGTTCCTGTGGCCAATGATGCAGACGCATCCTCTGCTGCGTGTGCAACGGATGAACAGATACATGCCCTGCATGAAGAGAATGAGGCTTTAAGGGAGGAGCTTGCGGAGTACATGGCCCGCAAGGCTGCAAGAGAGGCCCGCAGGGAAGCGAGAAGGATAAGGCGTGAGCGGGCCTCCGCGGAGACGGTGCCTGCGGGCACGGAAAGCGCAGAGCCTGCGGAAACAGACGCAGATGCAGACAGCGTAAGTATTCCGGTGCAGGCCGGGGATGCAGATACAGAAGAGTAACGGCTCATACATGCGCCCTTTTGAGGGGCGGGCAGGAAAGAGCGGAAGGTGATTATAATGAGGATATACAACACTTTAACACGCAGAAAGGAAGAGTTTGTGCCCCTGGAAGAGGGGAAGGTAAAGATGTACGCCTGCGGAATAACGGTGTCCGGAGAGGCGCATATAGGGCACGGGTACCAGGCCCTCATATACGACATAATGCGCAAATACCTGCAAAAGCTGGGGTATGACGTGACATATGCGCGCAATTATACGGATGTGGATGACAAAATCATAGCCAAGAGCCATGAGACAGGGATTCCCGCGGACAAGTACGCGGCCATGATGATAGAGGAAATAGACAGGGTCATGCGCGAGTTTGACGTGGATGACCCTACGATTTGGCTCAAGGCCACGGAGAACATAGGCAACATAATAGACTTCGTGCAGGCTCTCATAGACAAGGGCCACGCATACCCTACGGAGTGCGGGGACGTCTATTTTGACGTCCACAGCTTCCCGGATTACGGCATGCTGTCCCGCAGGACCATAGAAGAGATGATGGCCGGCGTGCGCATAGAGGTAGGCGAGGAAAAGCGGGACCCCGCAGACTTCGCCCTCTGGAAAGCGGCCAAGCCCGGTGAGATATACTGGGAGTCCCCGTGGGGCAAGGGCCGCCCCGGCTGGCACATAGAGTGCTCCGCAATGAACAGGGCTGCCTTCGGGGACCAGATAGACATCCACGGAGGCGGCAGGGACCTCATATTCCCTCACCATGAGAATGAGATAGCCCAGTCCGAGTCCCTCACCGGCAAGCAGTTCGCAAAGTACTGGACCCACAACGGGCTCATAAAGGTGAACGGCCAGAAGATGTCCAAGTCCCTCGGCAACAGCCTCCTTCTGGAGGACCTTCTCAAGCAGTATACCAACGAGGCCGTAAAGTTTGCCCTGCTGCAGTACAGCTACCGCCAGGACATCAACATCACGGACAACCTGTTCCCGGATGCGGAAAAGCACTTAACATCCTTCTACACCACCCTGGATGCCGTGGAGAAGAAGTACGGCTATGGATCCGTCGGCAACAAGGCCATAGATGATGCCTTCAACGATGCAATGTCGGATGACTTCAACACAGCCCTCGCCCTGTCCAGGCTCTTCGGCCTCTTCAAGACCATGCAGCAGAAGCTGGACGCAGGGGACCCCTCCTGCGCGGAGGACGCATGCCAGATCCGCAGGACATATTCTTTGCTGGGCCTCTTTAAAAAGAAGTCCTCGGATTACCTTGCAGAGGTTGCCGCAAAGTCCCCCAAGTCCGCCGAGGCGGATGTCATCCCGGATGACATAAAGGCCTTGGCAGACCAGCGCTGGGCGGCAAAAAAAGAGCGCAACTGGGCCGTGGCAGACCAGCTCCGTGCAGACCTGGACGCCAAGGGTTATGTCATAAAGGACTCCAAAGAGGGCTACACCATCTCCCGCAAATCCTGATCCCCAAGGCCGCATACAGGTCCTCCAAAAGGCCTGTAAACCGCTATATGTTGCATCAAGCGCCTTGGAAGGCGTTCCAAACACAAATCCCGTACCGCCACAAAACACCCTTGCCGGCCACATGCAAGGCTCATATGAAGCCTCACAGTCTGACGCCTGCTGGGCAGGCTTTTTGGCGCATATGCCTCATGGACAGCCCTTCATTTGCTTGCCAAAGAAAGGGGAGGGGAGTACAATATGCTTGCTTAAGACGGCACGGACGGAGGCCATAAAAAGTACCATATGAAAACACTTACATCTGAAACGCTTAGAAGCTTATATCTGGAGTTCTTCCGCAGCAAGGGGCATGCTGTAATCCCTTCTGCTTCGCTTATACCTGAGAATGACCCTACGGTCCTGTTTACCACGGCCGGCATGCATCCGCTGGTTCCGTATCTCCTTGGAGAGAAGCATCCGGAGGGCACTCGCCTTACGGACGTGCAGAAGTGCGTGCGCACAGGGGACATAGATGACGTAGGGGATGAGGCTCACTGCACCTTCTTTGAGATGCTGGGCAACTGGTCCTTAGGGGACTATTTCAAGAAGGAGATGATCCCCTGGTCCTTTGAGTTCCTCACATCCGAGAAGTATCTCGGCATTCCTGTGGATGAGATAGCCATAACCTGTTTTGCAGGGGATGAGGACTGCCCCAAGGATGAGGAGTCCGCTGAGATTTGGCTGCAGTGCGGCATTCTGCCGCAGAACATCTTCTATCTTCCCAAGAGCGGCAACTGGTGGGGCCCTGCAGGCACCACAGGACCCTGCGGGCCGGATACGGAGATGCATATCATACGCAACAAGGCCGAGGCAGCAAAGCTGGGCCCGTATGACTTTGAAAAGGCACCTTCCGGCACCTTCACGGAGATATGGAATGATGTCTTCATGCAGTACAACAAGAATGAAGAGGGCAGATATGAGCCTTTGAAGCAGCGCAACGTGGACACCGGCATGGGCCTGGAGCGCACCCTGTGCATCCTTCTGGACAAGCCCTCCGTCTATGAGACGGACATCTTTGAGGACGCCATAGCTGAGATAGAGAGTCTCACCTGCCGCAAGTACACAGAGGGCGGCGAGACAACCAAGGCATTCCGCGTGGTATTGGACCATGTCCGCACGGCAACGTTCATGATAGGAGACCCCAAGGGCATATCACCCTCCAACGTAGGCCAGGGATACATCCTGAGGCGCATCATACGCCGTGCAGTCCGTTACGGGCGCAACATAGGCCTGCCCATAGGCGAGCTCTCCAAGATAGCCTCCACGTTCATCTCCAAGTACAAGGACGTATATCCGGAGCTTGTGAAGAACGAAGCGCGCATACACGAAGAGCTGGAGACAGAGGAAGCCAAGTTCTCCAAGACCCTGCAGCAGGGCCTCAAGGAGTTTGAGAAGGTGGCGGACGCCGTTCCCGCAGGCGGAACCATAGACGGAGTCACTGCATTCCACCTGTATGACACATACGGCTTCCCTGTGGAAATCACGGATGAGATGGCAAAGGAGCGCGGCATATCTGTCGATATGCCCGGGTATGATGCCGCCGTTCATGAGCACCAGGAGAAGTCCCGCACGGCCTCCGCAGGCCAGTTTGCCTGCGGCCTTGCAGACCACAAGGAGGAGACCACATATCTCCACACCGCAACCCATCTTCTCCATGCAGCCCTCCGCAAGGCAATATCCCCGGACATAGAGCAGAAGGGCTCCAATATAACGGATGAGCGCCTGCGCTTTGACTTCAACTTCTCCCGCAAGCTCACCCCCGCCGAGGTCGCCGAAGTGGAGCGCCTCGTAAACGAGCAGATAGCCCTCGATGTCCCTGTGGTAATGGAAGAGATGCCACTCACCGAAGCCAAGGAGCGTGGCTTCACCGGCCTCTTTGAGTCCAAGTACGGCGAGCGTGTAAAGACCTACACCATAGGCGACTTCTCCAAAGAGATCTGCGGCGGCCCCCATGCCCCTTCCACAGGAGTCCTGGGTACCTTCAAGATAGTCAAGCAGGAGAACGTCTCCGCGGGCGTAAAGCGCATCAAGGCCACACTCACCCGCACGGAGTAATTCGCTCCCCTGGCGCGTCCTGCGCCTCAAAACAGCCCGCATATAGCGGCTTGAACAACTATATACTGCATATTCCGTATAGTCTTCCAACCCTCCCGGGACGGAAGGCTATATGTGCTTTTACGGCAAAACGATACACAGTAGGGGTACTCCACATCATGGCCAACACCGGCAGACAGACAACAGAATACACTCTCATGCACAAGGACATCCCTGTGGCGACCGTCCTGCTGGACAACAGAGGCATAATCCGCGCCGTCCATGACGTAAATGCCCCGGACCATCTGCCCCTGGGCCTTTCCTGCACGCATGGCATCCCGGGTGCGGATGCCGTGAACAGCTGGTGGCTCTCACGGGGAATTCCCTCATCCAGGCAGGGCATGCGCCCGGTCTGCCAGGCCCTTAACCTGCACAGCACGCCCCCGATGCTGAAGCGCAGCTTAGGACTGAGCCTTACGGACCAGTACTGGATACGCCCTTACGGCTCCGGCATGTCCTGGAAAGATGCCAGCTTCTTCACAAACCCGTTCTCAGAGGACATAGGGGACATGATGTTCGGCTTTAACTTCAAGGCAAAGAGGGACATATGCTTCAACACCCCGGACATTGCCTGCAGCGGGAATCTTAAGAAGCGGTGGAAGGCGGAAGGCAGCACCCGCTGGCTCATAAAGGCCGGCTCATATCCCGGCTGCCAGGAGCCAGTGAATGAGTGCATAGCCTCTGCCATAGCAGACCTTCTAGGCATCCCGCACGTAACCTATTCCCTGTACTGGCATGACGGCCTGCCGTACTGTGTCTGCAAGGATTTCATCTCAGCGGACACGGAACTCATACCCGCCTGTCCCATACTGGAGACCCGGAAACTGTCTCCAGGAGGCACTCCGTATAAGCCGTACGACTTCTTCATACAGTGCTGCACAAGCCTTGGCATCCCTGACCCCAGGCCATTCCTGGACAGGATGATTGTCTTTGATTACATCATTGCCAACGAGGACCGGCATTACGAAAACTTTGGCTTCATACGTGATGCAGACACCCTTGAATGGCTGGGCCCTGCCCCGCTGTATGACAGCGGCTATTCTCTGGGCTCCCGCATGAGCAGCTATGCAATGCGGCACCAGAAACCACGCTGCATGCCATTCCTCTGTGACCCGGACATCCAGCTGAACTTCGTTTCAGATTACAGCTGGCTGGACCCCGGGGCCCTGGACAGCATCCCGGACATCATATGCAGCGCCTTTGCAGGCCTGCCGGAAGGCTTTATATCCACGGACAAAAGGGATGCCATACTGGACACAACCCGTGAGCGGCTGGATAGTCTCAAGCGCCGAATCTTACACTTATAACGGCTTAAACGGCATTTGCATACATGCCTGTACGGTAAATCTGTACATAGAAGGAGGGGAACCCATGATGGCCAAATGACTGACTAACAGGCTGTGCCCGTATGAGGCGCAGCAAAGGAGACTGATTATGATGTCAAGATGTTCTATATTCCATCCGGGGATAACACTGAAGGAAACAATGGTAGACTGGCATATGACGCAGTGGAGGCTTCACAGGAAGACTGGCCTGTCCATGAGCGAGATCTCACATGTGCTTAACGGGCAGATGCCCGTGAATGATTACATTGCCAAGGCTCTTGAGAAGGCCTTTCCCATTGGAGCCTATTTCTGGCTGGCTCTTCAGGCTGACTATGACAGCGACATGGTCGGTTATATGAAGCATGTCCAGGCCGGAGACCGGGAAGTGCGCAGCATTGTATATCCTGGCATGTGGGTGCAGTACTACATGAAAAACAAGAACATGACTTCAGAAGACCTTTGTGAGCGTTCCGGTCTTTCTATGGCAGAAATCCAGGGTGTCCTGGACGGACGTATGTATATAACAAGAAAGATAGCAAAAGGACTGGGGCAGGCAGGTTTCGCTTTTGCGGCTTTCTGGATAGAAAGGCAGAAGAGCTACCATAAAGAGGTACATATGCTTAAGAGGAACATACAGGACCTTAAGGAGCACGGCGTGCCTTTCTATCCGGCTGTCAGGCTCCGTGATTATCTCAATGAGTATCCGTACACAACGGCAGAGCTTGTTGTGGCAACCGGATTGAAGGAGGAGACCGTAAAAGACTTGCTGGACGGGCGCCAGTCTGTGACCATGGAGATAGCCATGGCCTTTGAGAAAATCTTCGACTCCAGCAGGTATTACTGGCTCTGTCTGCAGCTGGACTATGAGGATGACGTGAGGCTTCTGCGGAAGGCTATGGATGGTCAACTCAGCGGTTCGGATTAGAGCGAATAGACCACTGTTCCCTGCCGCGGCCATACGCGGGTCCGCAGAGGCGGCAGCATGCGGTATATAAAGAGGTATAGGACAGCTCCTGCGGGGAAAAGGCCCGCGGGTGCTTTGTTATGCTATAAAAGTGCCATATATGAGCATAAATCAATTGTTTTTTAAAGTTTTCTGAAGGCGGATTTTGAGGCAAAAATGAGGGCAAAAACAGGGCTGAAAATTTTTTCAAATCTTTTGAAATTCTTTGGCAACGCAATACAAAACAGCTTGACAGAAATTCCGTAAAACCATAAAATAAGATTAAATTTGACTTCAGAAACACACAGAGATAGAGACAGTAAATAAGGAGAAGACCATGAAAACCTATATGGCAAAGGCGGAGGAAGTGGAAAGAAAATGGTATGTCGTTGATGCAGACGGCATGCCTTTAGGAAGACTTGCTTCCCAGGTAGCTGCCATACTTCGCGGGAAGAACAAGCCCACGTTCACACCCAACGTAGACACAGGTGACTTCGTTATAGTTGTGAACTGCGACAAGGTTGTCCTGACCGGCAAGAAGCTGACAGACAAATACTACAGATACCACTCCGGATACATTGGAGGCCTTAAGGAGATATCCTACAAGACCATGCTTGCTGAGAAGAGCGATCTTGCCGTATACGAGGCAGTCAAGGGCATGCTTCCCAAGAATTCTCTCGGGAGGGCAATGCTGAAGAAGCTCAAGGTCTTCAAGGGCCCCGAACACACCCATGCGGCTCAGAAGCCCGAACCGCTCAAATTAAACTAATCAGGAGAGGAAGGTAATTATATGGCTAAAGCTACTATAAAGAAAAAGCTTCAGTTCTGGGGAACAGGCAGAAGAAAGAAGGCAGTCGCACGAGTTCGTCTCATTCCCGCAGGCTCCGGCAATATTGTTATCAATGGCAGAACCTTCGAGGATTACTTCCCTCAGTCCGTGTTGAGGTACGTTGTCCTGCAGCCCGTCAACCTTCTCGGTGTGGATGGAAAGTATGACATTCTCGTGAATGTATACGGCGGCGGATATACAGGCCAGGCAAACGCCATCCGTCTCGGCGTTGCCCGTGCGCTCCTGCAGGCAGAGGAAGGCTCCAGACCCAAGCTCAAGGCGGAAGGCTTCCTGACCCGTGACCCCAGAGTAAAAGAGAGAAAGAAGTACGGCCTCAAGAAAGCACGCCGTGCGCCTCAGTTCTCCAAGAGATAATCTTTACAGCAACAGTACGCTGTTTCAGGAGAAGCTCCCAAAGGCTTCTCTTTTTAATTGCCGGTGCAAGCCGGCACCGTATTCCTCTTCCGCGGCCCGGATCCCCTGCTGGATATAACGGACAGTCTGCGGATATGTGCCGTTTAAGCGCCATATGAGGCATAAAGCGGCATAATTGCGGCATAATGCGGGGCGTATCGCCTTCCGGCGGCAGGCTTTGCATGTGCATGTAAATGCAAGGCAATGAAAATGAAATGACATTGCCAGGCACAGGGTTTGCATGTAGAATGTATAAAGGCACTTTATATGGTGCCGGGCAATCCATAGGAAAATGAAGGAGAGACAGTCAATGAGAAACGTTATCGTAGGACAGTCCGGCGGCCCCACGGCAGTCATAAACTCCAGCCTTTTAGGCGTGTACAAGACGGCCAAGGACAGGGGGGCCAAGACTGTATACGGAATGATTCACGGCATCAAAGGGCTTCTGGACGGACAGGTTGCAGACATGTCCGAGCGTCTTCGCACAGAGCTGGACATGGACCTTCTGAAGAGGACACCGTCCTCGTTTTTGGGCTCATGCCGCTACAAGCTTCCGGATGTCCTGGGGAATGAAGAGCTGTACAAGAAAATCTTCGCATATCTGGACAAGCTGGAGATAGATGCGTTCTTCTATATAGGCGGCAATGACTCAATGGACACCATCAAGAAGCTCACGGACTTCGGCGCCATAACCTCAAGCCCCATACGCTTCATAGGCGTTCCCAAGACCATAGACAATGACCTGGCAATCACGGACCATACGCCCGGATACGGATCTGCCGCCAAGTACATAGCTGCCACAACGAAGGAGATAATCCGTGACGGCCTCGTATATGACTACCCCGTTGTGTCCGTAATGGAGATAATGGGCCGCAACGCAGGCTGGCTCACGGCTGCCACGGCTCTTGCCAAGGGCGAGGACTGCGAAGGCGTGGATGAGATATACCTTCCGGAGAGGGTCTTTGACCTTGACTACTTCCTTGCCAACGTCGGCAAAAAGCTCAAGGAGAACCGCTCCATGGTCATAGCCGTCTCAGAGGGCATAAAGGTGGCAGACGGCAGGTACGTGTGCGAGCTTGCAGACCATGTGGACTATGTGGACATGTTCGGCCACAAGCAGCTGGCCGGCACCGCCCGCTTCCTTGCCGCAAAGGTGGCGGAGAAGTACGGCGTGAAGACCAGGGCCATAGAGCTCTCCTCGCTCCAGCGCTGCGCTTCCCACATAACTTCCCGCACGGATGTCACGGAGGCGTACAACGTAGGCGGCGCAGCGGTAAAGGCTGCCTTTGAGGGCATGACCGGCCAGGTCATAACCTTAAAGCGCATTTCGGATGACCCGTACATGTGCATAACGGAGCCTGCAGACGTGCATGTCATTGCCAACGTGGAGAAGAAGGTTCCCCTGGAGTGGATTACGAAAGACGGCACATATGTAAAGCCGGAGCTCGTGCACTACATCCGTCCTCTCATCCAGGCCGAGATAACACCCCTGTGGGTGGACGGCCTGCCGCGCCACATCCGCCTCAAGAACCCCAGGATGAGGGATTAGGCCCCGGGCCGCAGGCCCTCTTCCCGTGCCGGGAAGATGAGCGGCCAAAAAAACCATTCATGAAAGCACACAGGCGGAGCTCCTTCAAGGGGCTCCGTTTTTACCTTCATGGGGCAAAGCAGGCCTCCGGCGCGCGCCTTATGCGCGCCCGCGTGAGAGTTGAAGGACACATGAGGCGGAAAATGGCCGTTATATTGCTTTCCGGGGCGGTGTTTTTTTGAAAACAGGGCCAAAACAAGGGTAAAATTCATTGCTTAAAAAATCTCTTTGTTATATAATTTGTCCGTGGTATGTCCTGCGGACATAAGGGGCATGCCGGCAATAAGGTATTTTTGTTTACGGTAACTTTATATGACTAAACGCGCTACAACAATTGTATGCTTCTGCGCCGCTGCAGTTTTAGCGGCCGGGCTTGCCCTTGCAACGGGCTGCAACGGCTATTACAACGGCAAGAGCCTTGGTGATATAGACGACACAGCCGCAGTGGAGCAGCAGGGCGGATTCCTGGTTGAGAAGGGGGATTACATCTACTTCGTCAACGGCGATGAATCCTACACTGCTACAAACAAGTACGGCAATGTAGTTAAAGGCTCCATTATGCGCCTTTCCAGAGAAGACCTCGCGGCCCGCAACTACGGCAATGCCGAGACGGTGGTCCCTCTTGTGGTATACTCCGGCAACAATGATGCCGGCATCTTCATCTACGGAGACCGCGTGTATTACGCGACCCCTTCCGCAGAGAAGAGCGCAGACGGCGAAGTGCTGAACGACTATCTGGAGTTCAAGAGCTCAAAGCTGGACGGCACGGAGACCATGAAGAAATACTACGTGCAGGTGGACTCCAACACAACCGAATACCGCTACGTTGAAGTGGACGGCACCGTATATCTGCTTTACGTGGCAGAGGACGAGAGCTACTTCGATGAGACCACGGGCGTCACAAACCTCCATTCATATAATACCGAAGACAAAACAGATACCATCCTTGCATACAACATCTCCTCATATCTCTTCGACTCAGATGATGTCTCCAATCCCCGTGTATACTACACAATGGACGTTGAGAACTATGCATCCGGGTCCAGCTTCGGCTACAACCAGGTATACACCGTAACTGCAGACGCGCAGTACGTTGAGCCTACGGATGAGAATCCCGGGAACGGCATAATACTGGATGAAGACCATTCCCCCGAAGACGTCTTCGGAGAAGAGATCATCGGCTGGACAACCAAGGAAGCCGTTGAAGACGATGACGATGACGACAACGATTACGACTATGACCGCTACATCAACTTGGGGCAGCTCGTATATGACGGCATAGGAACCATAGATGTATCCACGAACGGCAACGGGTTTGAATACGGCTACACGCCTTTCAACTACGGCTACAGCCGGGCCACGAGTGAGAATGACACAGCATACTGCAACGATGTAAGCTACACGTTCTCCCTCGGCGCGTACACCAACCACTATCTGTTCTATACCCGTGACACCAGTAACATAAGCAACTACTTCTTCGATGAGAAGGAGTCCGATATCCTTGCAGATGACTGGACCCCTCTGGACACGCATGCGTCTTCTGAGAAGATCCTCACCGACGGCAGCAGCGCATCCAGCTACATGTACATGTTTGATAAGAACGGCGTCTTTGCCGGCGTTCTGTATGCAGAGGCCACTGGAATCTCCGTAAACTACCTTGACACAGCGGAGTGGAAGGAGGACACGGACGGCAGCTGGTATGTGGACGTGGATGAGACCAAAATCGGCTCGATGCGTGACACCGGCACAACGGATACCGCTGATCCCCAGTCTTCAGACGATGTCATAAAGGGCCAGCTCCAGACAGAGGACAGGGCATACGAGGATTCGCAGTACTTCTACATAGACCGTGACTCTGCGGCAACGCTTCTGTTCACGCAGGGCAATTACATCTATTACTCCACGACAGGCACCAACGGCATCTCATTATGGCGCGTTGACTACACCGGCAGATGGCAGGACTACAACGGAATGCCACAGGAAGTGGACCCCTCCGGCGACTACATCCCCGTGCAGATCCTTGACATAGACGCCGTATCCGGATGGTACAATCCCGCAATCGTTGACAACCAGCTCATCTTTGCGGCAGACTTTGATGACATGACCACGTTCAACTATCTGATGGTCTGCGACCTCCGTGCGACAGATGAGAACGGCAATTTCATCCTTGAGGACCAGAATGACCCGTACTCATACAAGATGATGACGAACAAGGAGATCTCCGCGTACAACGACAAGCTGTCCGACCTCCAGGATGCCATAGATGATTACAGCGACACGGACAACTATCCCGATGCAGACTATGCGAACATGTACAACGCAATCCAGTTCGCGTACATCACAAGGGACAATGAATACATAGATGACCTCGCCGTTATGTGCAACGAAGCGGCATGGGACGAGGATGAGGACGCCGACCCCGTATACTCCGACAAGACCCTGGCCCTGTACCACAACTTCGTGAGGGCGAAGGGAGACTGGGCGGACTATGCCGAAGACTACAAGGTCATTAACGGCGAGACAGTATACTCCAACTCAAGGGATTACTACTACAGCCTGTTCGGCGTAATGTCCGACGATGACGCAGACAGCTGGCTTGACGAGGCCAAGAGCTCATACCTGCAGGACGAGCCCGACATTTCCTGGTACGATTCACTGTCCACCGCATGGAAGGTTGTATTCATAGTAGGCATGTGCCTGTGCGGACTTGTAGTCATTGCTGCAATCACACTGCTTACAGTCTTCCTCGTAAGGCGCAGCAAGCGCCGTGCAAAGGCCCGTGAGGCGGCAAAGATCAAGGTCAAGACAGACGTCAACCGCGAGGAGAACGTATACGACACTGCATCCCAGGACATCCCTCAGGACACCGTAATGGATATGGAAGGCAACATCATATCCGGCGGCGATGCATCTGCCGATGCCTCTGAGCCCGTGGAGGCAGAGCCCGAAGACACTCCTGCAGACGGACCTGCAGAGGATGAAGGCCCTGAGGACGCAGAGTAATCCGTTCCGGCAACAAGCACTTAAGCGGCGGCACTTCCGCCGCTTTTCTGTTGGCTGTTTTTTTGCAAAACGGAGCACTTATGCAGCTTTGCAACCCTTTTCCCGGGCCGTTTCCCCATTCTCTCTCTGCTGCAACGGCACCCTTTGCCAGCTCATATTACCCCTTTCGGAAGACTTGGCAGTGGACACATCTTTTCCGCGCCGTTCTCATCCCCGCAGGCGGCGGAATCCGCAATGCTCACTGCATTGGAACTGCTAGGAATCCGCAATGCTCACTGCATTGGAACTGCTAAGAATCCGCAATGCTCGCTGCATTGGAACTGCTAAGAATCCGCTATGTCCGCTGCATTGGAACTGCTAAGAATCCGCTAAGCTCACTGCATTGGAATTGCTAGGAATCCGCAATGCTCACTGCATTGGAACTGCTAAGAATCCGCAATGCTC
>JAJPYR010000037.1:14017-14329 GCA_021204825.1 Clostridia bacterium
TGCTAAGAATCCGCTATGTCCGCTGCATTGGAACTGCTAAGAATCCGCTAAGCTCGCTGCATTGGAACTGTTAAGAATCCGCAATGCTCACTGCATTGGAACTGCTAGAAATCCGCTAAGCTCGCTGCATTGGAATTGCTAAGAATCCGCTATGCTCGTTCATTGGGACTGCTAAGAAACAAATGTTTGTGTTCAAACCCAATGAATTTTGCCAGCCTGGTGGGACAGGTGCCTGAAGACAGGTTTCCTGCTGTGGGCTTGACAGGATGTGAACAGCGGGGCCGGATATGTTGATATCCTGCATACAGGGCT
>JAJPYR010000086.1:0-37831 GCA_021204825.1 Clostridia bacterium
GAAAAAATCGTTTATTTTATAAAACTTGCATCTCACACCCTCTTCCCCTATTTCTTTTCAAAAATTCGCATCCGTTCTATTTATAAAGCGAACGGCTGCGAATTTTTGAAACGAAATAGGGGCAGAGGGTGTGAGATGCAAGTTTGATACCATCCCCGATTTTGGCCTTGTTTTTTCCGGAATATCAAGGGATTCAGCTTTAAAATGATACAAAATCAGGGGCAAATACCGCAGATTATTGGCTAAATTGGCCAAAATAACAAAAAAAAAACGTATCGAAGATACGTCACTTTTTTGGTGCCGCAGGCCGGACTCGAACCGGCACGGTATCGCTACCAATGGATTTTGAGTCCATCGCGTCTGCCAATTTCACCACTGCGGCATTCATATACGGGGCCTTGGAGCCTGTAAGGGGCCCGCCAGCATGTTAAGATTATAATTGAAGATGTGCCCAAAATCAAGCTTTTTGGCGCGTGCTATTGATTTTATTTCCCTGCAAAGGTATACTTGGGGGTATGAAGAAACTAGCTTTGATAGACGGCAACAGCCTGTTCAACCGGGCATATTACGCGACCCCTGTGTTCTCCACGAAGAGCGGGCAGCCCACGAATGCCATATTCGGCTTTGTGAAGCTGCTCTTTAAGATAATGCAGGATTTGGAGCCGGATTATATCCTGTGCGCGTTTGACCTCAAGGCACCTACGTTCAGGCACAAGATGTATGATGATTACAAGGGCACAAGGCATGCCATGCCGGATGCGCTGCAGGTGCAGGTGCCCCTTTTGAAGGACCTCCTTCGGGCCATGAAGATAGCCATCCGTGAGCAGGAGGGCATTGAAGCAGATGATATTTTGGGCACCATCTCCAAAAAGCTTGGCGGGGAGGCGCACAGCTACATCTATACAGGGGACAGGGACAGTTTCCAGCTTGTGGATGATTACACGGACATATGCTTCACAGTGAAGGGCGTGAGTGACTTGAAGGAGCTCAACGCACAGAATTTCGTATCCGAGATGGGTATAGAGCCCAGGCAGATTATAGACCTGAAGTCTCTTATGGGGGACACGTCAGACAACATCCCGGGCGTTGCCGGCGTAGGTGACAAGACGGCGATGAACCTTATACAAAAGTACGGCTCTTTGGACGGAGTATACAGCCATTTGGATGAAATAGGCGGGGCGCTCCATAAGAAGCTCGTCGCGGGAAGGGAGTCCGCATACCTTTCATATGAGCTCTCCACAATCCACAGGGACTGTGACGTGGACATATGCCTCGAAGAGTGTGTCACGCCTAAGACGTACGGACAGGACGTCAAGGCACTGTTCCGTGAGTATGAGTTCAAGTCCCTTCTGGGGCTCAAGATATTCGATGAGCCTGAGGAAGAAACTGTTCATGGGGACACAGAGGTCCCTAAGGCTGTCAATATAGATACAACAGACATCTCGCTGCCCTTTGCAGATCCGTACCGGGAGCTCTGCGTGGACCTGCGCTCAGATTCCGTGCGAATATACAACGGCAGCCGCCAGTACACATACAGGCTCATGGTCAACATTCTGGACCAGAATGTCATAAGCTCCGGGGATATTTCAGAGCTCCTTAAGCGTGTCTTTTTGGATGAATCCCACAGGGTCATTGTGTTCGATTACAAGAACGTGCTGCACCTTCTGGAGGACTATAATGTAGCCCCCAGGGCTCCTGTGGATGACCTTGCGCTCATAAAGTACCTCTGCGATTACGCCCCCATGCAGGACAGCCTGCCCAAGGTATGTGCGGCATATGACATCCAGGACAGCATGTCCGCATATGCAATCTCTGTCATTTATGCAGAGTACATGGAAAAGATGCGTGCGGATGAAAAGCTCCGGGACCTTTATGAGAACGTGGAAAAGCCTTTGACCCTTGTCCTGTATGACATGGAAACAAAGGGAGTAACAGTTTCCCCTGAGATGCTGGATGAGATGAAGGCAAAGTACCAGCAGGTGCAGGAAAACTTAAGGGACTGCATCTATAAGCAGTGCGGGAAGGAGTTCAACATCAACTCGCCCTCACAGCTGGGGCAGGTTCTGTATGACACCTTCAGCATAACGGAGCTCAAGAACAAGAAGACGGGCAAGTTCTCAACCAGCGCAGATGTCCTGGAAAAGTACAAGGACCAGTATCCGGTAATCCAGGATGTGCTCTCGTACAGGTTCTATGCAAAGCTCATCTCCACATATCTGGACGGCCTCAAGGACTATGCCGTGAAGTCCAAGGGCAACGTGATTCATACCACATACAACCAGATGCAGACCTCCACAGGCCGCCTGTCCAGCTCCGGCCCCAACCTGCAGAACATCCCCGTAAGGGATGATGAGGGCCGCGAGATACGAAGAGCCTTCATACCCAGGCAGGGGAGAGTGTTCGTAAATGCGGATTACTCCCAGATAGAGCTGCGCCTGCTTGCTCACTGCTCCGGATGCAAAGAGCTCATAGACGCATACAACCAGGGCGAAGACATCCACAGGCTCACAGCCTCCCAGGTCTTCGGCGTTCCCTTGGAACAGGTAACCAAGGACATGCGTTCTCACGCAAAGGCAGTAAACTTCGGCATAATATACGGCATCTCAGATTACGGCCTCTCCAAGCAGATCAATGTCTCCGTTGCGGATGCCCGCAGCTACATCTCCAGGTACTTTGAGACATACAGCGCCGTAAAGGACTACATGGACTCCAACGTAGCCTTTGCAAAGGAGCACGGATACGTGGAGACCCTCACGGGCCGCAAGCGTGCCATCCCGGAGCTCCAGTCCGGCAATTACACCATGAGGCAGTTCGGAGAAAGGGCCGCCATGAACATGCCCCTGCAGGGCACCAGTGCGGACATCATAAAGATAGCCATGAACAGCGTCTGCCGGGGCCTCAAATCCGCAGGCCTCAAGGCAGACCTTATCCTGCAGGTCCATGACGAGCTTGTTTTGGAAGCAGACGAGGATGATGCGGACAAGGCTGCGGCAATATTGAAGGACGGCATGGAGAACGCCATGTCCCTTAAGGTGCCTTTGACGGTAGAGGTCCACACGGGCAGGGACTGGTTCGCCCTCAAGTAGACTGTCAGACAGCGGTTTCCCCTGTGGACAGGCAACAGCGCCATCGCCCGCCGGCGAACAGGCTGGCAGGCATAAAAATACAGGAATATATATTCAAAACGTCAGTGGAAGAGTGACAGCATGAAAGTTGCAGTTACAGGCGGCATAGGCAGCGGGAAGACCGAGCTGTGCAAATGGATAGAGAAGGAAGGCAACAGTGTCTTCTCATGTGACCAGATATACACGGAGCTTCTGGACTCCAATGAAGAGTTCCGCTCCAGGATTTTGGATGCCTTTCCTGCGGCAAAGGACGCAGAGGGGCGTCTGGACCGCAAGGTCCTTTCTGCCATTGTCTTTGAGGACAGGCGCAGGCGCGAGCAGCTAAACGGCATAACCCATCCGCTTATAATTAAAGAGCTCTTGAAACAGATGGACTGCTGCATGACAAGCTTCGCAGAAGTGCCGCTGCTGTTTGAAGGGGGATACGAGAAGCTCTTTGACAAGGTTGTAATCGTGATGCGCGATGAAGATGACCGCATAGATGCCATAATGGAGCGCAGCGGCCTTACATACGAGGAGGCCAAGTCCCGCATGAAGGCGCAGGCCAACTATGACAAGCTGCCCATAAGCAAATACTTTGTTGTGTACAACAACGGCACCCTGGATGACCTTCATGACAAGGCCCTGTACATCATAGATGCCGCAACAGGCCGGTAACAGACCAGCAGACTGTAATTCCACAATCAAAAGCCCGGCCAGTCAAGCCGGGTTTTCTGTACCTGAATCTGCTGCCGGACAGAGGTCAAGGAATAAAAATTTGTCCCTTTTTTGTTCCTCTTTTAAAATCTGCCAAAAAAAGTGCGGTATATATGCACGTTTTTGCATATATACCGCTCTTGGTGCACTCGACAGGAGTCGAACCTGCATGGATTGCTCCACAAGATCCTTAGTCTTGCGCGTCTGCCAATTCCGCCACGGGTGCATGCCCTTTTGAACAACGCTTATTTTAAAGGGTTTGGGTTTTGTTGTCAAGCTAAAATGAAGAGATTTTGCTGCAAAATCATAACCAAATCGGATTTTGCTTGCATATTGTTATTCTTAGTGCTATACTAACCACACACAAAGGGACGGGACAGGCTGTCCTTTCAGCGGAGAACAGCATTTTGCGGCACCAGAAAAAGCGCCGGAGGATACATTCATTATGGCTCATGTAAGAGTAGACACTGGCAACAACGGCCAGATATCATATGATACCAGCATTGTGGCAGGCATTGTGGCCATTGCCGTGGAGCAGGTTCCGGGGGCATATCCCCTCAACACCAAGAACAAGGGCATCAGGCTCACCTTCGGAAAGAAGGGGGACGTAGATGCGGACATCTCCGTCAAGGTGGACAGCTGCGAGAATGTCACAAAGCTTGCATACCAGATACAGCAGTCCATAAAGCACAATGTTGAGTCCATGACCAAGTACAAGGTCAACAGGGTGGACGTTCATATCCAGGACGTCAATCTCAATCCGGCCGGAGCAGTATGATGAAGACAGGCGGTTCCCTTATCTCTGCATAAGGGAATTTTTTCAGTGCAGGCATTATGGTTTCCTCTGTGGAAATCATCCGTTTCTGCAGAATATACGCGCAGAATTGATACATACGCCGTTTGCGCCGCTCTGCGCCGGACGGATCATAATGCGCCCAATGGCGCGGAATACGCCCAATGGCGCGGAATACGCCAATGGCGCGGAATACGCCAAATGGCGCGGAATATACAGACGGCGCAAGATGCGCCGTACATGAAGCTTAAGAGAGACATATGAGAGTTACAGCCAGAGAGACAGCGTTCAAAGTGATCTTCGCCTCCAACTTCACCGGAGAGATAAACAGGGGCACGGCAAGGGCCCTGTACAAGTCTGAGAAGCTCACGGAGGATGACATAGAGTACGCCAACAAGGTTCTGGACACCGTGGAGATGCACTGGAATGAGTACTCTGCGATTATAGACAAGCTGTCCGTTTCATTCCCGGAAGTGAGGATCTTCCCTGCGGACAAAAGCATCATGATGCTGGCCCTGGCCGAGATATACGCATTTGATGACATCCCGGACGTTGTGTCCGTGAATGAAGCGGCAAACATAGCGTCCAAGTACTCCTCGGAGAAAAGCGCGTCATTCGTCAGCGGCATCCTGGGAGAGGCCATAAAGGAGAAGAACAGATAATCATGTATACGCTTATAAACGGCAATGAGCTTTCCAGGACAATGCGCGCCGAGATGGCAGAAGAGGCCGCTCAGTTCACTGAATCCCGCGGCAGGCAGATAGGCCTTGCGGTTATCCTTGCTGGCGAGGATTCCGCATCCAAGGTGTATGTGCGCAACAAGATACGCGCCTGCGAGCAGGTGGGCATCCGTTCGTTCTCATACTATCTCCCCGAAGATGTAGCAGAGAAAGACATGGAAGAGCTCGTGCAGTCCCTCGTGGACAATGATGAAGTGGACGGCATCCTTGTGCAGCTCCCCATGCCGAAGCATCTGGACAGTGAAAAGATATTGAAGCTCATCCCCGCAGAGAAGGACGTGGACGGATTCTCCGTGTCCAATATGGGCAAGCTGGCATTGAAGCAGGACTGCCTGGTTGCATGCACCCCCAACGGCGTAATGCAGATGCTGAAGCGCAACGGCATAGACCCTAAGGGCAAGTGCGCCACAGTGGTGGGCAGGTCCAATATAGTGGGAAAGCCCATGGCAATGCTTCTTCTGAACGCAGACGCAACGGTTACGGTATGCCACAGCAAGACACCGGACCTTAAGGAAAAGTGCCTGGGGGCGGACATACTCGTGGCTGCAATAGGCAAGCCTAAGTTCATAACCGCGGACATGGTCAAAGAGGGCGCTGTGGTCATAGATGTTGGAATGGACAGAGATGAGAACGGCAAGCTGTGCGGAGACGTGGACTTCGAGAACGTCAAGGACAAATGCTCCTATATAACCCCTGTGCCCGGCGGCGTAGGCCCCATGACAATCACAATGCTCATGTACAACACAATAGAGGCAGCTAAAGCAAGGACCCGCAGCATATGACCCAGTTCCAGAAGGCACTTAAAAAATACAGAGAAACAGTGGACGCAAAGGTTGACGACTTCTGCGCAAAGCTCGACTGCCGCCCCAGAGTGCTCCGTGAGGGCATGATATACTCTTTAAAGTCCGGCGGGAAGAGGGTGCGTCCCATAATGGTCCTGGCATGCGCAGACATGCTTGGCGTGGAGCAGGAGAGGGTCCTGGACCTGGCACTTGCCATAGAGCTCATCCATACATATTCCCTCATACATGATGATCTCCCGGAGATGGACAATGATGACTTCCGCCGCGGACGCCCTTCCAACCATGCGGTCTTCGGGCCCGGCAACGCCCTGCTTGCGGGAGACGGCCTTCTCAACTCCGCATACGGCATAATGCTCAAGGTGTGCAACGAGGACCAGACGGCCCTGGCCGCTGCAAACTGGATCTGCGAAGCCGCAGGCATATACGGCATGATAGGCGGACAGAGCGCAGACCTTCTGCATGAGAACGATTCCTGCCGTGATGAGCAGATTCTGGACTTCATATACTCCAACAAGACCGGCAAGCTCATTACTGCAGCCTGCGTGACCCCGTGCCTTATGGGCGGCGGGTACTTCCTTGAGATGAACACATACGGCGAGCGCCTGGGCAAGCTCTTCCAGCTAACGGATGACATTCTGGACGTGGAGGGAAGCCGTGAGGAAATAGGCAAGACCCCCGGCAAGGATGCCAAAGAGGGCAAGTACACGGCCGTGAGCCTCTACGGCCTGGACAACTCCAAGAAAAAGGTCCTTTCACTGCAGCAGGACTGCCTGGATGCCCTGGAGGGCATAGACAGGGACACCTGGTTCTTCCGTGAGCTTGCCAACTACATAGCAGGCCGCACCAACTGACGCATGCAAAGCCCCCAAGGGGCTTTTGTGCCATTTCCGGCACATATATTATTATTTTGCTGTGGGCATCATACAAGCCCGCAGGGCAGATTTAAAGAGAGACTGGAATGCTTGAGGACATTACGGACGAAAAACTGAAGGGCATGACCATACCAAAGCTGGAAGCTCTGGCGCAGGAGATACGTGAGAAGATCACGGACACTGTGATGCAGAACGGAGGGCATCTTGCGTCCAATCTGGGGATCGTTGAGCTCACGATTGCCCTGCATTATGTCTTTGACTTCCCCTGCGACAAGCTCATTTTTGACGTTGGCCACCAGTGCTACACCCACAAGCTCCTGTCCGGAAGGTATGAAGAGTTCCCCACGCTCCGCAAGAAAGGAGGCTTGTCCGGCTTTCCCAAGAGGGAAGAGTCCGTATATGACGCATACAACACAGGCCACGCAGGAACGTCCGTATCCGCAGCGCTTGGCATTGCCAAGGCAAGGGACATAAAGGGCGAGGACTTCAACGTCATTGCCGTCATAGGAGACGGGTCCTTCAACAACGGCCTTGTGTACGAGGCATTCAACTCCGTGCGCCTGCTCAATTCCCATTTCCTGTTAATATTAAATGACAACGGCATGAGCATAACGCCCACAGTGGGCACCATGCATGACTATCTTGAGTTCCTTGAAAAGGACACCCAGCAGCAGAGCAAGAAAAAACGCCATGCAGAGATCTTTGAGCGCTTCGGCTTCGCCTATGACGGAGTCTATGACGGCCATGACATAGCCTTCTTAATCTCCAAGCTCAAGGAGATAAAGGGCCGTCTCAAGACGGAGAGCATAATCCTGCACGTCCTTACAAAGAAGGGCAAGGGGTATGAGTTCTGCGAGGAGGACCCACAGAGCACGCACGGCATCTCACCGTCCGGCTCAGAGCCTATAACTGCAGAGTACTCCGGAGTCCTTGGCAGTACCCTCTGCGAGCTCGCGGAAAAGGACCCCAGGATTGTTGCCGTAACGGCTGCCATGACCCCTTCCCTGGGATTGTCCGGGTTCTTCCAAAAGTTCCCGGAAAGGTCTGTGGACGTTGGCATCTGCGAAGAGCATGCATCCGTCCTGTGCGCAGCAATGGCCACGCAGGGCTTAAAGCCGTATTACGCCATATACTCCACTTTTTTGCAGCGTGCGTATGATGAGATAATCATAGACATCTGTTCCCAGAACCTGCCCGTGACCCTGTGCATAGACAGGGCGGGAGTAGTGGGCGCAGACGGCGAGACCCACCAGGGCGTCTTTGACCTCTCCTACTTAAGCTCCGTCCCCAACCTCACCATAGCCGTACCAAAGGACGTGCGGGAGTTCCGTGACATGCTGGAGGCCAGCGCAGGCTTCTGCGGCCCCCTGGCAATCCGTTATCCCAGAGAGGGCAAGCGCCTGTTCATATCCGAAGAGCCCTTTGTCTTCGGCAAGTGGGAGACCCTTGCAAAGGGGGACGGAAGGTACGCCATCCTCGCATGCGGGGAGCGTGCCATAACGGCCTCATTCCTTGCAGCAGACATCCTTTCCTCCCGGGGCATCCGTCCGGCCATCATAAACGCCCGCTTCATCAAGCCCCTGGACACAGAGATGCTCTCATCCATCCGGGAGGCCAATATAATAACGGTGGAGGACAACGTCTGCACGGGCGGCTTCGGAAGCCTTGTGGACACATATTACGTAAACTCCTCCAGGCACATCCGTCATTTCGCCCTCCGGGATGCCTTCATTCCCCAGGCAACGGTATATGAGTCCCTTGAAGACCATGGCATAACAGGCGAGAAAATAGCCGCATATATAGCTAAAAATGAGATTGGATAAGACAGTGCAGGAGCATTACGGCTCCCGCAGCAAAGCTGCGCAGGCCATCTCAGACGGGCTGGTGCTCGTAAACGGAAAGCCGTCAGAGGCCTCATACAGCGTGAAGGAAACGGATGAGATATCCTTCCTGGAGGCCGCAGAGTCCTATGTCTCCGCCGGCGGGTTCAAGCTTGCCAAAGCTCTCAGGGACTTCAGCTTCTCCGTACAGGGCTTCATATGCGCGGACATAGGCGCAAGCAACGGAGGCTTCACAGACTGCCTCTTCCAGAACGGCGCAAAGAAGGTGTACTGCATAGACGTGGGGGAGAACCAGCTGGACAAATCCCTCCTGGACAAAAACGTAGTCATCATAGACAACTGCAACGCCCGCAATCTTTGCACGGACATCTTCAAGGATTCTCTGGACCTTGTAACCATAGACGTCTCATTCATCTCCCTCACATACATCCTGGGCGCCGTATCCAGTGTCCTGCAGGACGGCAGGCATGTCCTGGCGCTCATAAAGCCCCAGTTTGAGATGGACTCTCCGTCTGTGGGCAAGAACGGAATAGTGCGGGACCCAAGGCTACGCAAGCGGGCCGTATCCAGGATTTTGGGGTATGCCGCAACTGTTTCCCTTGCCCCGCAAAGGATAACAGAGGCACCCAGGCGCGAAGGGAAAAACGTTGAATATGTTGTCCTTTTAGAGAAGAGCGGAACTCCGCAGGATGAAGAAAAGCTTTTGAAGGCCGTTGGGCTGCAGTAAGCCCTGCGGCCTTTTATTATGTTCATTCCCGGACCGTAATCCTGCATTTTTTGCAATTTTCACAAAGATTTTAGCAACGTAAATACACATTTCCGGAATATGTTGAATAAACTTTGAAAAGTGATATACTGTCCTGTAGGCTTTTGGGGAGAGCATAATATCTTGAGCAACGGATTTATAGTATTCATAATCTGCATGTGCCTTGTGGTCTGTGTCATTATCGCGCTGATCATTACATTTGTGTACAGGCGCAGGCACAAGAAGCCGTCAGCTTCCGAAAGAGCGAAAGACAGAAAGCAGCAGCTTATTGCGAAGGGCATAGAGGGCGAGGATTACGTGGAGTCCATCCTGAATGAACTGGGAGAGCCCGTGCGCGTATTCAGGGACATAGTCCTGGACACTGATACGGACCTCGGGACTACAGAGATAGATTTCATTGTAATCACAGAGAACGGCGTCTTCATTCTGGACGTAAAGTCCTGGGACGGCATATACAAGTGCGATGTCACGAAGACCAGGAACGGCAAGTATGATTATGACCTGATAGTGTACAACAACAGAGTAGAGAAGTTCCTGTCATGCGATGACCAGGCCATAATGCGCAATGCCGGCCATTACAATGCCGTATGCAAGCTTATAGCCGATTACGGAGACAAGCGCCTCAACAAGTGGCTGAAAAACAAGGTGCACAGCTACGTTGTATTCCGCCAGGACAACTTCAACGGCCAGTGCGACAGGGCCATAAACGCCCATGAGCTCATATATACAATACGGAACTTCCACGGCAAGCTGGATGAGCAGGATATAGATGCCCTTGCAGAAATCATAAGGGACCACCACAGCCGAATCCCCAGGGAACAGCATATAGAGAACCTTCTCAAAATGTTTCCCAATGACTATGATGCCGCAGCATGATTCCTGCGTGCAATATGCAATCCGGGCTGTCTGTCATAAAGGCAGACGGCCGTTTTCATACATACGGGTCTGCAAAACCGCCTTTGCACCGGGCCGGATAAAGATATAAACAGTCATTTATGCTTGCATTTTGATCTAATGCACATTGTAGAAAATATTATGCATATTTGCATAAAATAACTTGTAAAACAAGCCCGGAAGTTGTATACTGGATAACAATGATGAAAGCAGGAATCTTTTTCTACAAGAAGTATCTGGAAGAGAACAGGGATACTATAAAGCACATCGTGGAAGAGCTGAAAAAGGGCGGTGCGGAGCACAGTATTGTCACGGACAGAAAGGATCTGAAAGGCCTGGATGTGCTCATTGTCCTCGGCGGGGACGGCACCATTCTGTCAGTTGCCACGGAGTGTGCAAGGCAGGGAGTGAAGATAATAGGCATCAACTACGGACGCATGGGATTCCTGTCCGAGTTTGAGCAGGACTCTGTGGATGAGGCCGTATCGCTTATATGTTCCGGAAAGTTTGAGACCTGCACAAGGAGCCTTCTGGAGATATCCTTCGGCTCAGAGATTCATCTGGCTCTCAATGACGTGGTCCTGCAGCGCAGCACAACCGGCAGGGATTTTGCCAATACGGTCAACATAAGGGCCGAGATTGACAAGGTGCTTGTGGACAACTTCCAGGCAGACGGCATCATAATAAGCACGCCCACAGGCTCCACGGCATACTCGCTGTCCGCCGGAGGCTCAGTGCTGGCTCCTGACCTCAACGCTTTCATCATGACACCCATATGCCCGCACAGCCTTCATTCAAGGCCGATAGTATTCAGCAATGACGCGGAAGTCACCTTGTATCCTGTGAATTCCAGAGCGCCTCTGGCCGTAATCGTTGACGGACGGGGCACGGGGGAAGTCTGGAACGGAGATCCGGTAACAGTCAGAAAATCAGCATACAGCCTGGACTTCATATCCAACGGCTGCATGAACTTCTATAACAAGCTGCTCTCAAAGATGAGCAAATGGAGCACATGACGATGAACACGAAAACGGCTAGACTGCAGGCAATACAGCAGATAATTGCCTCCAAAGAAATCTCCAAGCAGGAAGACATCTGCGCAGAGCTCAACAGGCTCGGCTACAACGTAACCCAGGCCACAGTATCAAGAGACCTCAAAGAGCTGAACCTCTGCAAAGTTCCCGGGCACAGGAACAAGTTCCGCTACGCAAATTCAGACACTTATATGGAAGGAGTCACAGACCGCATGACGGCCCTGTTCAGAAGCTCCGTTCTCTCAATAAATTCAGCCAACAATCTCATTGTCGTAAAGGCAATGCGCGGCAACGCATCCTCTGTGGGCGTCTTCGTGGATTCACTGCAGATGCCTGAAATCATAGGCTCTGTTGCCGGCGATGACAACGTGCTCATTGTTGTGGACAGCAACGAGAACACACCCATGGTTGAAGAAAAGCTGAAGGCTTATCTCGAGTAATCCATTTATAAGGCATGATTTCCAGCATATACATCAAAAACGTGGCCCTCATATCCGAGGCGCAGGCAGATTTTGACGAAGGCCTCAATGTCCTGTCCGGTGAAACCGGCTCCGGCAAGTCCGTAATCCTGGACTCCCTGAACTTCGTGCTAGGCTCCAAGGCAGACAAATCCATGATCCGTTACGGTGAAAAGGAAGCGTTTGTCCGGGCCGAATTTTCCGTGCCTGAAGATTCCGATGCCGCCAAGGCACTCTCCGGCATGGACATTGACACAGACGGCACGATAGTCATATCCAGAAAGTTCACTGCAGACGGCAAGAGCTCCATAAAGGTCAACGGCTGCACAGTCTCAGCATCCATGCTCAAGACCGTAACGCAGAAGCTTGTGGACGTTCACGGCCAGAGCGAGCATTTCTATCTCCTTGAGGAAGCCAACCAGCTCAAGGTCATAGATGACCTGTGCGGCTCCAAGGGCGCTGCCATAAAGGCAAAGCTTTCTGACCTTATTGCCGAGAAAAAGGAAATCAAGGCAAAAATCGCATCCATAGGCGGTTCTGAACAGGAACGCGCCATAAAGGCCGACAACCTCAAGTACGCCATAGATGAAATCACCAGGGCCGATGTCCGTGAAGGTGAGTTTGATGAACTCCAGGCCCGCAGAAAGCTTCTGGACAACCTTGAGAAAATTTTCAATGCCTTAGAGTCCGTCCGTTCCAGCTTCGGCGATGACAACGGCGTAACGGATTCCATATCCGTCTCCCGAAGGCTCATGAATTCCATTTCAGACCTGTCTGACGAATATTCCGGCCTTGCAGACCGCCTGGAAAGCTTGTATGCCGATGCAGAAGACATCCTTGAATGTGTGGACGAATCCATCTCAAACCTCACGTTTGACGAGCACGAGGCCGAAGAGATAGATGAGCGCATAGCCCTTTTAAAAAAGCTCCGCAAAAAGTACGGCTTCACGGAAGCAGACATCCTTGCATACCTGGAAGACGCAAAGCAGCAGTATGATCTTCTTGCCAACAGCGAGCAGATGCTTGAAGAGCTCAACACGGATCTTACAGCAAAAAATGACGCCATCTACAAGCTCTGCAGGGAGCTTACAGACCTCCGCAAAAAGACCTCTGAAACTTTCTGCAAAGATGTTGTGAAGGAGCTTAAAACACTCAACATTGCCCACGCGCAGTTTGAAGTGAATTTCAAGGATTATGACCAGTCTTCTGCCAATCTGGATTCCTCCAACGGCTCGGACAAAATAGCATTCTATTTCTCCGCCAACAAAGGAGAGGTCATGAAGCCCCTTTCAAAGGTAATCAGCGGAGGGGAGATGTCCAGGTTCATGCTGGCCATCAAGACCGTCCTGAAAGACCTCAACGGAATCTCAACGTTTGTCTTCGATGAGATAGATTCAGGCATCTCCGGATACACTGCATACACCGTTGCCGAGAAGTTCAGAGCCATTTCCAAATACGCCCAGATCCTCGCCGTATCTCATCTTCCTCAGGTCTGCGCATCCGCTGACAGGCAGTTTAAAATATACAAAACCGAAGAAGGGGACAAGACATACACGCGCATAATCCAGCTCTCTGAAGATGACCGTGTGGACGAGATAATCCGTCTGACGGGAGGGGTGGTATCCGATGCCGCACGCACACACGCAATCGAGCTTCTGCAGTCCTTCAAAGAGAGGGAGTAGGCCTTCGGGCCTCTTTTTTTTGCCCAAAATCATCAAAATGACCATTATTATATCTGACATAGTACATTTCACATTGTATAATATAGTAATTTTTTCGTAGATTTGCATTGCAATTTCCGAATTTTACAAACTGTTGTTCATACTTTGTTCCTATTATCCAGGTCAGCGACATTCACCGGGGAATCTGATTGTGATTGGATTTGCTTACAAACGAATGTTTCTAATTAACTTGATTTTCCTTTTCCGGATGTGTGCAGAGTGGTGGCAAGATATTTAATTTTGACAATGTTGATATTGTATAAATGTATAAAAACTGTTGTTTGTACTTTTATTTAAACTTTTGTTCGTGCAATTTTCACATAGTGCCCCTTGTCCGGAAATTGAGCCTGAGAGGATGTGTTGGCGGTTTTGTTTTTAATGAAGAGTGTTGCCGCTGTAGTTTTTGACGTGTGGGGACAGTTGTCTGAGGCAGAGATTGAATGCCAATTCTATTGACTATCGCCCCTTGTTTTGATATTATAAATTATAGTTATTGCAATGAATAAAGAGGGTCGGACCTAATGGAGAACATAAAGAAGGCTGCCGTGGATTTCAACGGCAGGGATACATTGAAGGTAAATGAGAAGGGCCATTTGGAGATTGGCGGCGCAGACTGCGTGGACCTTGCCAGGGAGTTCGGGACTCCGTTGTATGTTTTTGATGAGCAGCGCATCAGGGACATGATGAGGGTTTATAAGGACACTGTCGCCAGGGAGTATGGCGGCAACGGAATGGTCCTGTACGCGTCCAAGGCGTTCTCCTGTGAGGCTATGTACAGCATCGCAAAGCAGGAAGGGATAGGCGTGGATATTGTGTCAGGCGGTGAGCTGTATACTGCCCTGAAGGCCGGTTTCCCTGCGGAGAACGTGTACATGCACGGAAACAACAAGCTCATAAGGGAGCTGCAGGATGCTGTGGATGCCGGTGTCGGATACATTGTCGTGGACAGCTACAGGGAAGCAGACATACTGGATGATATGGCCGCAAAGAAGGGCATCAGGCAGAAGGTGCTGGTGCGCATCAATCCCGGTGTGGAAGCCCATACGCATGCCTATATACAGACCGGGAAGACGGACTCCAAGTTCGGGTTCTCCATCCATGACGGCACTGCGTTCAAGATGGTTGCCCATATAATGCAGAAAAAGAGCCTGGAGCTTATGGGATACCACGTGCACATAGGCTCCCAGATCTTTGAGAAGCAGTCCTTTGTCATTGCCGTGGAAAAGGTCATGGATTTCGCCGCAGAGGCAGGGCGCTATTTTGGCGTCAGGATGAAAAACATCAATATAGGCGGAGGATTCGGCGTCTGGTACACCAATGAAGACCCCAAGCTCCAGCTCCCGGATTACGCGGATTTCCTTACAACAGTCCTGGATGCCATAAAGCGCAAGAGCAGGGAAAACCATATGGAAGAGCCCTTCCTTGCCATGGAGCCCGGAAGGAGCATTGTGGGAGAGGCAGGAATTACGCTGTACACCGCAGGAGCCATAAAGGACATCCCCGGCATCAGGAAGTATGTGGCCATAGACGGCGGCATGTTTGACAACCCCCGTTATGCCCTGTACCAGTCCAAGTATACGGTTATTCTTGCAAACAGGGCCTCTGAGCCCTGCACGGAGAAAATCTCGCTTGCCGGCAAGTGCTGCGAGAGCGGGGACCTTATTGCCGTGGACGTGCCTCTGCCTGAGGTTCAGACGGGTGACATTGTGGCAGTGTTCACCACAGGCGCATACAATTACTCCATGGCCTCCAATTACAACAGGAACTTCATCCCGGCTGCCGTTCTCGTGAAGGACGGCAAAGGGGAGTATATAGTAAAGCCCCAGACGTATGAGGACCTGGTCCGCAACGATGTCATTCCGGACAGGCTCAAGTAAGTAAAGATGTCTACATACCAGTTAACGTACATACTCTCAATAATAGCCGGAGCGGTGGCCGTCATATTCATCTTCACGCCCCATGAGTACGCGCATGCCCTGATTGCGTACAAGAGCGGGGACGGAACGGCCAAGCTGTACGGAAGGCTCACCCTCAATCCCATGAAGCACCTGGACCCCATAGGGTACGTTATGTGCGTGCTTACAGGATTCGGCTGGGCCAAGCCGGTGCCGGTGAACCCAGGCAACTTCAACCATTACAGAAGGGGCCTCTTCGGCACGGCCATTGCGGGAGTGGTAACCAATTACATAATTGCCTTCATAGCGTATCCCATATACCTGTGTCTGTCTTTATATGTGCTCACTTTGCCCTCCGTAAGGGGCAGTCAGGCGGCATATTACCTGCTGTGGACGGTGGCTGAGATCTTCTATCTCATATACGCATACGGCATGTCCGTGTTCGTGTTCAACCTGCTGCCCTTCAGGCCTCTGGACGGCTTCAGGATAGTGGAGTCCCTGACCAGGGGCATGAACCCCGTGCGCAGGTTCCTGGAGACATACGGATACTACATCCTGTGGTTCCTCATAATTGAGAGCTTTGTCTGCAGGTTCATATACAACATGTTCGGCATCACGGCCATACAGTACGCAAACGTCTTAGGATACGTCGGATGGTTTGCCCAGACGTACGTGGGATGGCCCATTATGAAGCTCTGGGGGCTCATAATACACTAGCTTAAAGGTGTGCCGCCGGCTGTAAAAATGACGGCATATATGCATATAACGCCCACAGAATGACCACAGAAGGACTGTGCGGGGGCAGAAAGCGTAATATTTGCACGGAAGTGGATTATGGCGCAGAATTACGACAACTTTGAATCTGTCGTGGACTACACAACCGTCCTGGACGTCTTTGAAGGCCCACTGGACCTGCTGCTGCATCTTATCAATGTGGCGCAGATAAGAATAGAGGACGTCTTCGTGTCCAAGGTCACTGAGCAGTTTCTGGACTACGTGGATTACATGAAGGAACAGCAGTCCAGGGATATGGACAAGGAGAGCGAGTACCTTGCCATAGCCGCGCAGATCATCTACATAAAGTCCAAGAGCCTTGTGCCGGCTCCCAAGGTTGAAGATGAGCCTGAGATAGATGAGGATGAGCAGGACTTTATAGAACAGCTTAAAGCACGCGAGCTGGAGCTTATCAAGGAGAAGGAGCCCAAGCTCAAGGAGCTGGAGACCATAGGGTATGTGTTCAAGGACCCGGACCCCTCGATAAAGGGCGAAAAGATTGTATACAAGGACTTTACGGTGGAAGGCCTCCTGGATGCCTTTGCAAAGCTCATGCTGCGCAATGAGAGCATGATGCGCGAGAAAAATGACGTAAAGGAGATACCCAAAGAGCAGTACACGGTAGGGGAGAAGGTCATATTCATCAGGGACACCTTAAAAGCTGCCCGGGAGCACAGGACAGACTTTGAGAACCTGTTCCCCACAGCGACAAAGAGCGAGATGATTACAACTTTCCAGGCTATGCTGGAAATGCTGAAGCTCCAGTATATAATGGTTGAACAGCCTGAAATCTTTGGAAAAATAACCGTCAAGGCAAACCCTGAATGGAACATGGAGGATGTGAGCATTGGAGAACTTGACGAATATAATTGAGTCCGTGATTTTTGCCTCAGGGGACGCCCTGCAGGTGAAGTACATAGTGGAGAAGCTCAACGTCACCTTAAAGGAAGTCAACGCATGCATTACGGAGCTCAAGGAGAAGTACTCCGGCTCATCCGGCATACAGCTTCTCACCTTCAACGGCAAGGTGCAGTTTGCCACCAACCCCGCATACAAGGACCAGGTATCCGCCGTCCTGGTGCCCGTCCGCGAGAAGGAGTTCACCAAGACCATCCTTGAGTGCGCCGCAATCATTGCATACAAGCAGCCCATAACCAAGCCGGAGCTTGAAGAGATCCGCCAGGTCTCCTGCGACTATGCCATAAAACTCCTTTTGGATCTAGGCATGATAGAGGCAGTGGGCCGCAAGGATGCAATAGGAAAGCCCATCCTGTACGCCACGACAGACAACTTCTTAAAGCGCTTCAAGCTCAATTCCATAGATGAGCTTCCGGACTACGATGAGCTCATGGCCCAGATAGCGGAGCTCAACGGCCAGCTCATCTCGGATGAGGATGATTCCAACTATCTGTACAAGAAGGATGTCTACGACCCGTCCCAGGACCCGGACGCAGTGCCTGAGCCTCCGAAGCCCAATATGACCGAGGACGGCTATGAAATCCCGGATTTCCTTGCCGGAGAGGAAGACGTCATCCGCATCAAATAGAACGGCGGAGCCCCCTTGAGGACATGTTCATGTCCGTCCCAGGCCGGTTCCGCACAGAGACACTCATGTGACTGCAGAGCCACACAATGCCTGCAAACAGGGCAAAATAAGGCCAAATACATAAAAAGCAGTACATTTGCATAGTAATTATACATAGGAAAGACACCAAAAAGCCGCTTCAATTCCGGGAGCGACTTAAGGAGAGACAATGAGAATCAACAGGTATCTGGCGCAGGCAGGAGTAGCGTCCAGAAGGGACTGTGACGCCTTTGTGGAGCAGGGCAAGGTCACAATCAACGGCCGCAGGGCCGAGGTAGGGCAGGATGTCAGGGAAGGGGACGAAGTGCGTCTCAACGGCAATCCTGTCAAGATAAAGAAGAACGAGTATTACATGCTGAACAAGCCGAAGGGCTACATTTGTTCCGTATCGGATGACAAGGGCCGCAAGACCGTCATGGACCTCATGCCCAAAAACACGGGGCGCATCTATCCCGTAGGCCGGCTGGACTACGACTCCGAGGGGCTCATAATCCTGACCACGGACGGAGACCTTGCGCAGCGCCTCACAGACCCGCAGAATGAGATACCCAAGACATACCTTGTGCGTGTAACCGGGACCCTAACAGAGGCAGACCTCAATCCCATCCGTTCCGGTGTGGAGATAACCCTCTCAGACTACGTGGAGAAGACTCCGGAGGGGGCAGAGGCTCCCAAAAAGCCTGCAGCCAAGGCCTCCAAGCCTCAGCCTAAACCCCAGGTCCGCAAGTACGTTACCAAGAAATGCAAGGCCCACATCATAGAGACCAACAGCCAGTACACCAAGGTGCAGATAACCATAACAGAGGGCAAGAACAGGGAGATCCGCCGCATGTTCGCTGCCATCGGCAAGGACGTGACCCTTTTGAAGCGCATAAAGATCGGGGACCTCGCCATGAGGGGCCTGGACCGCGGCGCATACCGCAAGCTCACCCCGCAGGAGGTAAGCTATCTTTCCAGCTTATGATCTCCGGGCGGGCGCATATCCGGATATGAACATTTAATATGAAAGTGAACATTGTTTTATACCTCTAATAAAGGCAAAGGCTCACCGCTGTGACAGCAGGGAGCCTTTGTTTTTGGCGATATATGTCGTCAGTTTCGGGATATTACGGCCGCTGGACTATGGCCGGGTTGCGGTAGAGGCCGGGCTGGTTGTGGCACTGGAGCCAGAGGTTCTGCGCCTGCACTTCACGGACATCGTGGTCCTGGACGTGGGACATGAAGTCTGTGTCACGGAAGAGGTCAGGGGCTGCGGACTTCTCTACGGCGAGGAGGGTTATCTTGTGGGGCACCATGACAAGATGGCGGACCTCCATATCGGAGATGCCAAGGGCGTTGGCAAGTAGGATGCGCTTTATGCGCGCGGATGTGTAGCGCTTGGTGGTTGTTTCGGTGATGAAGTCATCGTACGGAAGGTGCTGCATGTCCTTGAGGCGGTTCTCGAGGCCTTCGGTGCAGCCCATGCAGTCACGAAGGTCCTGCGGGGCGGTGTCATAGAGGTTGTCCATGAGATAGTGCTTGAAGTTGTTCTGGCTCTCGTAATCGTCCTTGAGGCACTCGGCAACGTAAGGGGGCACGGATGAACGGGCAAGCTCGCCTTCCGGGTTGATGCGTATGGCCGTGGCGGAGGAGTAGGTCTCGTGCTGGACCCTGTCCGTGTGCCCTGCGCCTATGCGCGCCACAGGAATGATGTCCACGTTAAGGTGAAGGGAGCGGATGGCCTTGGTGTACTCAACGCCCAGGATGTTGTTGGGGTTGGAGACCATGTCAAAGGTGCCGCCGCAGGAGACGAAGGCGTTCTGGTAGGACGTAATGTAGGACTGGCCCTTCTGGAGCCCGGCCTGGAGCACTTCCTTGAACTGCGCGCTTTCGTTCAGTAGAATCATGGCGGAGGCTATGAAGTCCATGCGGGAGCCGCTCTCGCACCCGAAGGCAATGGATGAGATGCCGGGGATCACGGAAATTGCCTGGATGGCGCCCTGCGCGAAGATTTCGGCAGGGGATACGGCAAACTGCACCGGAAGCTCCGCCACGATGTCCGCCCCGCCAAGGACGGCGTGTGTGGCGCGGGTGTATTTGTCCATTATGGCCATCTCGCCCCGCTGGGTGAAGGGGCCGGACATGAGGCACATGACCTTGTCCGCTCCGGATATGGCACGGGCCTTGTCCAGGAGGTATTTGTGCCCGTTATGGAAGGGATTGAACTCCGAAATAACTGTACATATCTTCATTTTACTTTACAAAAGGATTTGAGTTGTTATATAATCTGTGAAGAAAAAATCCTTGCACAGGTATTATACAACAGCCCGCGGGAAAATGAAATAGTGTCTGGAGGAAAAAGTTATGTCATTGCTTGATGATATCAAGGCCAAGGCCAAGGCTAAGAACAAAACTATAGTTCTCTGCGAAGGCGAGGACAAGAGAGTGGTAGAGGCTGCCGCACGCATCGTGAAGGAAGGCATCGCCAAAATCGTGCTTGTAGGAAATGAGGAAGAGTGCAAGAGGGTGGCTCCCGATGTGGACCTCACCGGCATCACTCTCATAGATCCCCTTACATCAGACAGGACAGCGACATATGCCGGCATTCTGTATGAATGCAGAAAGGCAAAGGGCATGACAGAGGAGCAGGCCGCAGTGCAGGCGAAGGACCGCACGATGTTCGGCGCCCTGATGCTCAAGGCCGGCGATGTGGACGGATATGTGTCCGGCGCATGCCATTCCACAGCCAACACTCTCCGTCCCGGACTCCAGGTCATAAAGACCGCGCCCGGAATCAAGACGGTATCTTCATGCTTCATCATGATAGCCCCCTCAAAGGACAACCCGTACAACCCGGACGGCGTTGCTGTGTTTGCGGACTGCGCAATCAACATCGAGCCTGACGCACAGGCCCTCTGCGATATCGCCATAGCCTCTGCAAAGACGGCAAAGAACATAGCAGGCATAGAGCCCCGTGTGGCCATGCTTTCCTTCTCCACAAAGGGATCCGGCAATGATGACAAGTTCACAAAGTCCGTTCCCAGGGTAGTGGAGGCAACTGCCCTTGCCAAGGCTGCAGCTCCGGATCTTGCCCTGGACGGCGAGTTCCAGTTTGACGCAGCAGTTGCTCCGGAAGTTGGCCAGCTGAAGGCTCCCGGCTCCACAGTTGCAGGACACGCAAACGTGTTCGTGTTCCCTGAGATCAACGCAGGAAACATCGGCTACAAGATCGCACAGCGTTTCGGAGGATACATGGCAATAGGTCCTGTATGCCAGGGTTTTGCCAAGCCTCTCAATGACCTCTCAAGAGGCTGCAACGTGGATGACATCGTTGCAACCGTTGCCGTCACAGCCCTTCAGGCAGAGTAAAATATCCGGCCCCATGCAAGCGCATGAGGCTTTTCATTGTGCCCCGGGGAACAGCGAAGGGCCGGGGAAAGGCCCGCAGAAGGCCCGTACGGGCCTGTACATCAGCATCCGAGCCGGCAGGAAAAAGGCACGGCATGTGCCCGGATTCCAGCGGTTTTGATAATATAAAGCGGCATTTTGTGCCGCGGAAAAGACAACCAAAAAAGATAAAAGGGAACGCGTAAAAGATGAAAGTTCTGGTAGTGAATGCAGGAAGCTCCTCCATAAAGTATCAGCTCATAGATATGGAGACAGAGAAGGTCATTGCGAAAGGTACCTGCGAAAGGATAGGCATCCCCGGGTCCAAGCTTACGGCTAAGGGCAACGGGTGCCAGAAGGTTTATGAAGAAGACATGCCCACCCATAAGGTGGCAATAGAGCTCGTGCTTGAGGCACTCCGTGACGAGGGCATAGGAGTCATCTCCCACATGGATGAGATAGACGCCGTAGGGCACAGGGTAGTGGCATCCGGCGAGTATTTCAGCAAGTCCACGCTCGTGACCCCTGAGGTTCTCACCACTCTGGAAGAGAAGACCTTTGAGCTCGCGCCCCTTCACAATCCCCCTGCAGTCACCTGCATCAAGGCCTGCATGGAAGTAATGCCCGGAAAGCCCGAAGTGGTTGTCTTTGACACATCCTTCCACGCAACCATGCCGGAAAAGGCTTACATGTACGGCATCCCTTATGAAGATTACAAGGCATACGGCGTGCGCAGATACGGCTTCCACGGCACATCCCACAAGTATGTCTCCGCAGAGGCAGCGGCTTTCCTCGGCAAGGCTCCGGAAGAGCTCAAGATAGTGACCTGCCACCTTGGCAACGGCTCATCCATTACGGCCGTGGACGGAGGCAAGTGCGTGGACACGTCCATGGGATTCACGCCGCTCGCCGGCGTCATGATGGGCACCAGGTCCGGCGACATAGACGTTTCTGCCATCCAGTTCATAGCAGAGAAGAAGGGCATGTCCTTTGACGAAGCTGTCACATATCTCAACAAAAAGTGCGGCGTTGCAGGAATATCCGGCGTATCCTCAGATTTCCGTGATCTCATTGCAGGCGCAAATGAAGGCAACAAGCGCTGCCAGCTTGCCCTGGACATGTTCTGCTACCAGTGCAGAAAGTACATAGGCTCATACGCAGCCGCAATGGGCGGTCTGGACTGCATAGTCTTCACCGCAGGAATAGGCGAGAACACCCCGTACGTCCGCGCAGGCATCTGCGAAGGCCTCCAGTTCCTGGGCGTTCATCTTTGCAAGAGCAAAAACGAAGCCCGTTCAGGCGACGCCCGTGAGATTTCCGTAAAGGGATCCAGGGTAAAGGTGCTTGTCATCCCCACAAACGAAGAGCTCGTAATAGCCCGCGAGACAGCAGCCCTCGTGTAACTTCCCGGGGAAGTTTTGCCGGCGCAAAAGGCCCAAATCAAAGGGTCTTTCCGCGGGTATGAAAATGTGTTTTTATGAACGTCTGCCACTCCAAAATGAGTTGACAAACGTCTAAAACATATAATATAATTCATGAAGTCAGTTCGGATATGGAAATAGATATATCAAGGCTTTTGGCCGCAGGAGAGTATGAGGGCGAGTTCTCATATGATTACGAGCCTCCTTCAGACATCTGTCTGGTGCCGCTGTGCCGTCTGGAGAACGTGAAAGTGTCCGGGTCGTTCGAGATAGAGAACGAGGGATGCGTGCGTGTGAATCTCAAGATATGCTATACACTTGCGGGCAGCTGCTCATACTGCCTGGAAGATGCCGCAGAGGACATTGTCTGGGAGAACGAGATATATTTCGTGGACGAACAGTCTGACGAGGATTATTACTTTGACGGCCGTCATCTGAAGCTTGACGGGGCTGTCAATGAAGAGCTTCTTATGAGCCAGCCCGGCGTGCTGCTCTGCGAGAAAGACAAGCAGTCTTCGGACGATGAAGACGATTCCATAGAATATTAATCATAAGAGAGGTATAGGAACATGGCAGTACCTAAAGGGAAAACATCCAAGCAGAGAACGGCGACAAGATATGCCAACTACAAGGCCACAATGCCCACGCTTGTCGAGTGCCCTCATTGTCACCAGATGATGCAGGCGCACAGAGTCTGCAAGAACTGCGGCTACTACGACAAGACTGAAGTTATTCCTGAAGAAAAAAAGAAAGCGAAGTAAGATTGCAAGGGCTGCCCGCAAAGCAGTCCTTTTTTATTAGCTGCCTGTATAAGGCCCTCTGCAGATGTCTGTATCCGGCCCTCTGCAGCTGCCTGTATCCGGCACTCTGCAGCTGCCTGCATCCGGCCCTCTGCAGCTGCCTGTATCCGGCCCCCTGCGGATGCCTGCAAAATTCTCTCAAGGCCGCCCCAGGCCTCGCACCGGGCTTTGCATCCGCTGCCTTTTCAGCAGGAGAAACCATATGAAACACGTAGATATAGCGGTTATTTTCAACTGCCCTTCCAAAGAGTATGTATCCCATGGACAGATATATGACATGGAGGGCGTCATACCGGTCTGCGGATGGGTCCGCACATCCCGCGAGTCCAAGAACGTTGCTTTTCTGGAAATCAATGACGGCACAACTCTGCGCAATCTGCAGGTCATTATAGACAAGGAAAAATTCCCGAGGCCGTATTATGAGAAGGCCATGCCGGTAGGCACGTCAGTATGCGTATACGGCAGGCTTGTCAGGTCAGAACGCAACGGGGAGGAACTTCATATGGAGAGCCTTGAGATCTTAGGGGAGTGTCCGCAGGATTTCCCGCTGCAGAAGAAGTATCATACGCTGGAGTACCTTCGGACCATACCTCACCTAAGGCCCCGCACAAGATACTTCGAGGCAGTCTTAAGGGTTCGCAGCACGCTCTCGTATGCCATCCATCATTATTTCCGGTATGAAGGGTTCACGTATGTCCACACTCCGATCATAACCGGTTCGGACTGCGAAGGGGCAGGGGAGATGTTCCGCGTCACTACAAACGCCTGGGATGCAAAAGGGGAGACTGCGGAAGAGTATTACAGGCAGGACTTCTTCGGCACCAAGGCAGGCCTCACAGTATCCGGACAGCTTGAAGGGGAGATGGCCGCCATGGGCTTAGGAAGGATATACACCTTCGGCCCCACATTCCGCGCGGAGCACAGCAACACCACAAGGCATGCCGCAGAATTCTGGCAGATAGAGCCCGAGGTCTGCTTTGCGGACCTTAATGACATCATGGACATAGCGGAGGACTTTATAAAGAGCATCATAGAAGATGTCATCGGAAACTGCCTTGATGAGATGGAATACTTTGAATCCCAGGGTGCCAAGGGCCTTTGGGACAGGCTCAATTCCGTAGTTCATACGTCATTTGCAAGGGTTTCGTATACGGATGCCATAGACCTTTTAAAGAGGTCCGGCAAAGAGTTCAGGTACCCCGTGGACTGGGGCGTGGACCTGCAGACGGAGCATGAAAGGTACCTTACGGAAGAGGTCTTCAAAAAGCCCGTCTTCGTAACGGACTACCCTATGGACATAAAGGCCTTCTACATGAAGCAGAACCCGGACGGCAAAACCGTTGCCGCAACGGATCTTCTGGTGCCCGGCATAGGGGAGATTATAGGCTGCAGCGAAAGGGAGGCAGACTATAACAAGCTTGCGGCCGCCATGGAAAAGCGCGGCATGCCCCTCGAGGCATACAGAGAGTATCTGGACACCCGCCGCTACGGCTCCGTGCCTCATTCGGGCTTCGGATTAGGCTTTGAACGCATGCTCATGTACGTTACCGGCGTGCAGAACATCCGGGACACCCTTCTGTTCCCCAGGACAGTGGGAAGCCTGTAGAAAAACACAGAAAAACTTGCACATGGATTGAAACAAATGCCAGTTGCACACGGCAGCTGTTTGCGCATATAATATAAAGTGGCTTAATATTGAGTCTGCATGGAGTTCGCAGCTTTTTTTCCGTGTCTGTCCTTCCCGGAGTGTTTAAAATACTGTATCTCCGATACTAAGAACAGGATGTACACATTATATCCTTATATCTTCCAAATCCTCCTGCAGACGACAGTCAGAGCCGCTCATTTCTTTAGCTTATACCTATTATTAATATATGGAAAAGAGATATGACATTACAGGGATGACATGCTCTGCATGCTCTTCCGGAATAGAAAGGACGGTCTCCAAGCTGGACGGTGTGACCTCATGCGAAGTGTCCCTGATCGGCAAGAGCATGAAGGTTGTCTATGACCCTGCCGTCCTTGCGGAGCAGGACATAATGGATGCCGTCACCGGCCTGGGGTACGGGATATACTTTGAGGGCGAGGCACCAAAGACCAGAAAGTCCAGAAGGGACATACAGCTCCTCATAAGGTTCATTGTATCCGTTGTGTTCCTTGTGCCCCTCATGACCTTCTCCATGTGCTACATGTTCGGCGGACCTGTTCCCAAGGGAATAGACCCCAATGAGGGGAACGGGCAGTGGTTCTGCCTCGTAACTCTTATTCTGTCCGCCGTGGTCATAGGCATCAACTATGAATACTTCACCCGCGGCATAAAGGCCGTGTTCAAGAAGGTGCCCAACATGGACACCCTGGTGTGCCTCGGCTCGGGCGTTTCGTTCATATATTCTCTGGTTTTGACCATCCTTATCTTCATCGGCATCTACAACCCCAACAAGGCCGCATGGGCGGATTTCACAATGGACCTTCACTTTGAATCCGCGGCCATGATCTTAGCTCTCGTAGACCTTGGCAAGTGGCTTGAGGAGCTCTCCAAGAAAAAGACGGGGGATGCTGTGGAGAAGCTTTTGAAGCTCACACCGGACACGGTGCTCGTGGTCCGGGACGGCTCGGAGCGGATGATTCCCGTAAGCCAGGTGGAAGAAGGGGACATTGTCATCATAAAGCAGGGAGAGTACATCCCTGTGGACGGCGTCATTGTGGAGGGCACATCCGCTGTGGACAAGAGCGCCATTACGGGCGAGAGCCTTCCCGTGGAAGTGCAGCCAGGGGATGAGGTTATGTCCGCATCTTTGGTAACTTCCGGCGTCATACGCATAAAGGCGTTGAAGGTCGGGGATGAGACAACCCTTTCAAAGATAGTCAAGATGGTCCGCGAGGCAGGAACGAGCAAGGCTCCTATACAGAAGTTCGCAGACCAGGTGGCAGGCATATTCGTGCCCATCGTTGTGGTCATAGCGCTTATTACCTTCCTTGTATGGCTTATCGTGGACGGCGGCTTCGTTGCAGAGCACTGCATAACCTTTGCTATAAATGTGCTCGTTGTGTCCTGTCCGTGCGCCTTAGGTCTTGCGACCCCTGTTGCCATCATGACCTCCACAGGCAAAGCTGCATCCTTCGGCATCCTGTACAAGGATGCAGAGTGCCTGCAGAACGTGAGGGACGTCAATGCCATCCTGCTGGACAAAACGGCCACTATAACAGAGGGCAAGCCGGAGGTAAACGCATTCTATTCCTTCGGCATGGATGAGAAGAAGGCCCTCCGCATCGCCTGCGGCATAGAGAAGAACTCCAACCATCCCCTTGCAAAGTGCGTTGTGTCCTTTGCGGAGGGGGACAGCGCGGATGTGGAAGACTTCGTGTACACTGTAGGCAAAGGCGCCGAGGCATATTATGACGGCCGTCATTATTTCCTTGGCAATGAGAGGTTCATAACCCAGTCCAGGATAACAGGGGACGTACGCAGGCTTGCGTACAGGCTCTCCACAGAAGGCAATACGGTTATATATCTTGCAGATGAGCGCAGAGTCGTGGCCCTGTTCTCAATTGCAGACAGGGTAAAGACCCACAGCAAGGAAGCCGTTGAGCTCTTAAAGAGCCGTGACATACGCGTTGCCATGCTCACAGGAGACGGTGAGAAGACTGCAAAGGCAGTGGCAGCTTCCGTAGGGATAGATGATTATCTTGCGGAATGCCTGCCGGAGGACAAGCTCAAGGCCGTGCAGAACCTGCACTTAGCCGGCGGCACTGTAGCAATGGTGGGAGACGGCATAAATGACTCTCCTGCGCTGAAGGAAGCAGATGTGGGCATTGCCATAGGCAACGGAACGGACATTGCCATAGACTCAGCGGGGGTGGTTCTCGTGGGGGATGACCTCCGTGCTCTGGACACTGTGATAGACCTTTCCAAGGCAACGGTCCGCAACATAAAGGAGAACCTGTTCTGGGCGTTCATATACAACATCATAATGATACCGGTTGCGGCCGGCGTGTTCTACTCGCTCAACTTCACGTTCAGCCCCTGGATCTCGGCAGCCTGCATGTGCGTAAGCTCGCTGTTCGTGGTCTGCAACGCCTTAAGGCTTCTTTTATATAAGAACAAGAGATATTCCCTGGACCCTGCGCCTGTGCCTGTGAGGGAGATTCCGGAGGGTGCAGTTCCTGCGGAAACACAAGACAATTCTGCCTCGGCAGACGGAGGAAAGATGAAAAAGACAGTATATGTGGACGGAATGATGTGCCAGCACTGCGTAATGCACGTAACCAATGCCATCTCTTCATGCACCAATGTGGAGTCAGTGAACGTGGACCTCAAGAAGGGCACGGCGGAAGTCACATACACGGAGCCTGTATCGGATGAGGAGATCACAAAGGCCGTATTAGATGCAGGATACACAGTCAGGAAGATCAAATAAAATTCCTTTCGAGGTGAAGATATGTTAGGTAAAAAGAAGAACTATGAGAAGAAAATGCGCTTCTATATAGACGGTGTCATAACATCCCGCGGCGACATGCGCATCACCGAGGCCCTCTGCAATGTCTCCGGGCTGTCCTACATAGACGTCAACCGCAAGAAGTCCTTCGTGGACTGCTGTTATATGAACTTCATCTCAGTAGAACAGGTCCGCACTGCCTTAGGAAAGCTCGGCTACAAGATCTCAAAAGTAGAGGACATCATCCAGTAACGCCCGCCGCCGGATTACATGCCCTGCTGCCGGAGCAACGCCCGCTGCCGGAGCAACGCCCGCTGCCGGTTTCCTGTCCGGCCTGTTCAAGGCCTTTTTGCCGGGACTGTATCAGCCAATCCAGCCCCAGGGCCACGTATGCGGCCCGGAGTCTTTCAAGGAGAAATCCGTATGAAGAAGTTTGTGTACATAGACGGAATGTGCTGTGACAAGTGCGCCCAGCGTGCAGAGAATGCCATCGCTGCCTGCAGGAACGTGGTGAACTGCGATGTCAAGCTCAAAAAGAACATGGCCATAGTGCGCTCACGTGAGCCTGTCTCGGATGATGAGATCCGTGAGGCAGTGGACAGGGCAGGCTTCACCGTCACCAATATAGAAGAGGTTGCCTCCAGGTTCTGACATACTCTAATTTCCAGGGTGCCGGTGTTCCCGCAGCGGCAAACCAGGCCGTTTCACCTGCGGCTAATGCTGTCCATACTGCGGCTCATGCGTCCCACCTGCGGCTCATGCGTCCCACCTGCGGCAGCAGGCCGCCCTGAAGGGCGGCGGCTCCCAGTGGCCGCTTGTATGGCTTTTGAAGATATATGGACATTATACAGGAAAAACTGAAGCTCTTGCCGGACAGTCCTGGCGTGTACATCATGCTGGACAAATTCGGCAATGTCATATATGTCGGCAAGGCCAGGGTCCTCAAGAACAGGGTACGCCAGTACTTCCACAATTCTCCAAAGCCTGAGAAGGTCATGAAGATGGTGGAGAACATAGCGGACTTCAACTACATAATAACGGAATCGGAGATATCAGCTCTCGCGCTTGAGAACAACCTCATCAAGAAGTACAAGCCCAAGTACAATATCCTTTTGAAGGATGACAAGACATATCCTTATATAAAGGTGGCCCTCAAGGAAGATTTCCCAAACTTCACCCAGACCAGAAAGCTTAAGAAGGACGGCTCCAAATATTACGGCCCTTTCATGGGCGGCATAAACGTCAAGGACATCCTGGATACGGTCCAGATGACCTTTGCTGTCCGTCTTTGCCAAACGCCCACGACAGGCAACAGGCGTGAGTGCCTCAACTATCACATAGGCCGCTGCGGCGCTCCCTGTGCAGGCAAGATTACCAAAGAAGAGTATGCAGTGCGCGTGCAGAAGGCAATGCAGTTTCTGGACGGGGATTACAAAGAGGCGCAGCAGCTTTTGACGCAGAAGATGATGAACGCCGCTGAGAATGAGAACTTTGAGATGGCCCTGGATTACAAGAACAAGCTGGGGATGCTCTCAAAGCTGGAGGACAGAAGGATAACGTCCCTCAACAGGTACATAGACGCGGACATTATAGGGTACGCAACCAACGGGCTCTATTCCGTGGCAGGCCTTCTCATAACCCGCAAGGGCATCATGCAGGGCGGCTGGAATTATGCCCTGGACGGCGCCAATATGGATGACGGCGAAGCTCTTACAAGCTTCATTATCCAGTATTACTCAACTCATGAGATACCAGCGGAGCTCATTGTCCCTGAGTTCTGCGAAAAGGACCTTCTGACCAGATATTTCAAGGAAACCCACGGGAAGAATGTGGAGATAACCCTCGCAAAGCAGGGGGACAAGGCAAGGCTCTTGAAGATGGCCACGGACAACGCCGCAGAGTATCTGGAGAAGGCCGTGGGAAAGATAAAGCACAAGGATGACATGACCATCAACGCCTGCACAAGGCTGCAGGAGCTGTTGGGGCTCCGGAAGTACCCCAGGCGCATGGAGTGCTTTGATATCTCCAACGTTTCCGGTGTGGACAAAGTGGCCTCAATGGTTGTCTTCATAGACGGCGAAGCGGAACGCTCTTCATACCGCAGGTTCAAGATAAAGACAGTGGAAGGGGCCAATGACTTTGCATCCATGCATGAAGTGCTTGTCCGCAGGCTCTCCAAGCTGGGCACGGAGGAAGAGGCGCGCTTCCCCAAGCCGGACCTCATTATTATAGACGGCGGAAAAGGACAGCTTTCCGCAGTCCGTGAGGTCTTTGATGAGATGGGCATAGAGGACATAGAGCTCATATCCCTTGCCAAGAAGGAAGAGGAGATCTTCACGGAGAACGGCAGGGACTCCATAAAGATTCCGCACAATGACTACGCCCTCCAGATGCTCCAGCGCATCCGTGACGAGGCCCACAGGTTCGCCATAACATACTTCAGGAGCCTTCATTCCAAGCGCAACCTCCAGAGCGTGCTTATGGAGATAGACGGCATAGGCCCCGTAAAGCGCAATGCGCTCCTGGAAAAGTTCGGCTCCCTGGACAGCATCATGAATGCCTCTGTGGAAGAGATAGCGAAGGTGGAGGGCATCTCTGTTGCCCTTGCGGAGAAGATAAAGGATTACCTGGACAACAGCCTGTAATTCCTTAATTTGCCAATAAATTCCTAAATAAAGATAAATTATTCCAGTATTATGCGAGACATAACAACTGGTGGATAAAGGCTGGAAATGGCCGTATATGTGCAAAGTTCCGGGACACAGGAGGAAGACAGCATGAAAAACGTGAATTATGAGCTAATCGTCTCGGACTTTGACGAAACTCTGGCCAACATGCAGCATCATGTGCCGCAGGATGTCGTAGACGCCATAAATGAATATGTGGCTGCCGGCGGCATCTTCGCAGTGTGCACCGGCAGAATGCTCCGCTCCATTCTTCCCCGCGTAAGGGAGATTGGCTTAAAGGGCATTGTGGTGGCATACCAGGGCACAGTGATTGCAGACATAGAGACCGGCGAGATGATACACCACGGCGGGCTCACGTGCGGGGAGACGGTATACGCCTGCAAAATATTAGAGGAGTACGGGCTTAAAATGAATGCCTACTCCGGGGACAACTTCTATTCAAACGTTGCGGATGACAATCCGTACAGGATGTATTACCAGCAGTCCACAGGAGTGTACGGCATCTCTATAGAGGGCCTCATGTCTGAGTATGTGGAAGCGCATGACATGTTCTGCGAGAAGATCACGGTCATGGTTACAAATGCGGACCAGCAGGCAGTGTATAAGATAATGCAGGAGAGGCTTGGAGACAGGTTTGACATAACCTGCAGTGCCGGATGCCTTGTGGAAGTGTCCCCCAAGGATGACCACAAGGGGAACGCCTTAAGGTGGCTTGCCGCTCATTACGGCATTCCGATGGAGAAGACAATAGCCTGCGGGGACCAGCTTAATGACCTCACCATGATAGAGGCAGCAGGCTTGGGAGTGGCCGTCGGAAACGCAGTGCAGAAGATAAAGGACGCCGCGGACATTGTGACTGCCACCAACGACGAGGGCGGTGTCGGAAAGATTATAAGAGAATATGGGTTGAGAAAAGATTGAATGCATGAACTTCTGGCTCCCGCAGGCAGTTATGAGAGCGCTATGGCGGCCATAAATTCCGGTGCGGATGCCCTGTATCTGGGCTTCCCGGAGTTTTCCGCCAGGCAGTCTGCCGGGATGGACAATGAAACATTCCTCAAGGTTCTGGAGACAGCCCGGGTGTTCGGGGTGAAGGTTTATGTTGCCCTCAACACCTTTGTAAAGGACCAGGAGCTGGAGCAGTTCATAAAAGACGCCGTATACGCCTGGAACGCAGGCGCGGACGCGCTCATTCTGCAGGACATATGGCTTGGCGCATACCTTCATGAGCATTATCCCGCAATAAAGCTGCATCTGTCCACTCAGGCAGGCGTATGCAACGTGTACGGCGCGCGTGTTGCCAGAAAGATGGGCTTTTCACGCGTTATCCTTGCCCGTGAGACCTCTTTTGAGGACATTAAAGAGATTGCCGCCGAGATAGAGACTGAGTGCTTCATACAGGGGGCCCTGTGCACATGCTTCTCCGGCCAGTGCTATTTCTCATCCTTCGCCGGCGGATGCAGCGGGAACAGAGGGATGTGCAAGCAGCCCTGCAGGCAGCTTTATACGCTGGGAGTTGCAGATAAGATGGAGCCTGCGTACAGGCTTTCGCTTGCAGACCTCTCATTGGGGGCTTCCGTGCAGAAGCTTATGGACATTGGCGTCATATCCTTCAAGATAGAAGGCAGGCTCCGGAGGCCTGAGTATGTAGCTGCCGCGTGCAACTATTACAGGGCCGTTCTGGACGGACAAGAGGTAACGGATGACCTTCTCCAGGACCTCAAGCGCACGTACAACAGGGGCAATTACACCAAGGGGCTTGCCTGCGGGCAGCCCTCAGACCTCATATCCAGCAGCCTGCAGGGGCATATGGGAGGATATGTAGGGAAAGTCAGGTTCAAAAAAATCCGCGGGACATACCGCGTTGTTGTGGATTCCAAAGAGACCCTCATAAAGGGGGACGGCTTCAAAATTCTCAGGAACGGCAAGGAGATAGGCGGGGGTGCCTTCGGCGGCACTACAAGGTCCGGCAAAGGATGCGTTCTTTCCACACAGGCTCCCGTGCAGGACGGGGATGATGTATATATAACCACAGACGTGACATTGGGTCTCCGTCTGTTAAGCGCCAGAAAGCGCCTTCCGGTAACGGTATCCGGCTTATTTTTGGCCGGGCAGAAGGCAAAAGTCTGCATAAACGGCATGAATTGCGAGTCTGCAGACGTTCTGGAGCCTGCGCAGAACCAGCCTCTGACCGTGGAAGACATACAGGACGTCTTCAAAAAGACGGATACTCTGCCGTTCAATGTCTCCTTCGGGGACATAGAGACGGACAGCGTCTTTGTGCCCAGGTCCGTCATGAACGAGTTCCGCCGCACGGCCTTCGCTGCGTACTATAACACCCTGACGGCCCTGAACCGTGAGCGGATCCCGGATGAGCCCATAGATCTTCCTTCATACGTGCCATATGATATCGGCAAGGATGCCGCAAAGACTGCCGTTATCTGCAGGGACACCGAGGATTATGAGGACATGACCGCAGACATCATAATCATAAAGCCACAGGATTACTCCAGCGTACGCATCGTTCCCTGTGACAAGGAGCTGTTCCTGTACATCCCGCCGTACATGACAGGCCGGGACATAAAGCTTGTAAAGCCTGCAATAGAGAGGACAGGCGGCATATTCGCGGAAGGGACATTCGGCATGGAGCTCGCATCAGAGAACGGTGCAAAGCTCTTTGCAGGGCCGGGTTTCAACATAACCAACAGGATAGATGTCTTAGGAGCGGAAGGGGAATATATAACTCTTTCCAAGGAGATAACCAACGAGGAAGCCGCCGCCATAGCCACAGAAAGATGTTTCTGCCTGACTGCCGGGGACCTCAAGATAATGGACCTCGTGTACTGCCCGCTGGGGCATGACTGCGCGCAGTGCAAAAAGCAGAGCTTTTACGGCTTAACGGATGAGCAGGACCGCACATACCGTCTCATCCGCTACAGGACAACGGAGTGTCACTTCGAGCTATACAATTACAGAGAGTTCGCAGGACCCTTCGGACCCTGCGGCAGGCTCTATGACTTCACATATGCAGACGCCAAGACGGAGACAGACCGTCTTGCCTTGGGAATAACGGCCGTGAAGCTGTACAAGCGCACGGACACCACATCCGGCCACACAATCTATCCTACCAAATAACGGCAGCGGGCCGGATTACATGCCGGACAACAGGGCGGACAGCAGGCCGGTTACATGCCAGACAACAGGCCAGATAACAGGCCGGACAACAGGCCCGGTTACAGGCCAGACAACAGACACTGACAGAGAGAGCATATGATTTCCGCGCGCGGACAGCATATGAATGCATGCCGGAAACGGGGCGCATATAATAACGGAATGGACAAAAAGTATACAGAGAGACTGGAAATAGACAAGATTCTTTCATCTGCCGCAGGGTTCGCTACGCTTAACCAGGGCAAGCGCATTGTGGAGGAGCTGGAGCCTTCATCCGACATGGATGAAGTGAAGGAGCGCCTGGAGATGACTTCAGAGTGCGACAAGCTTCTCTTCAAGTACGGCTTCGGTTCGGTGTGCCAGTTCGGGGATGTGGAGGAGCCCATCTCAAGAGCCGTCAAGGGCTCTGCTTTGTCCTGCTCGGAAATACTTGAAGTTGCCAGGCTCATTGCATCCGCAAGGGAGGCGGCCAGCGGCACGGAGAGGCTTACAGAGATTCCCCTTGTCATCCAGCTCACCCGGAATCTTTTCTATGACCATAACCTGGAGCTTGACATTGCTGCCAGGATAGCGGGGCCGGACAATCTGTATGACTCTGCGTCTGACAAGCTGTATTCCATCCGTTCCAGGATACGCTCTTTGAATGAGCGCATACGCTCCACGCTCTCTGAGTACATAACCGGCAGCTACGCCGAGTACCTGCAGGACCCTATAGTCACCATCCGCAATGACAGATACGTCATCCCCGTGAAGGCAGAGAACAGGGGAAAGGTGAAGGGGTTTGTCCATGACCGCTCCAAGTCCGGCGCCACGTTCTTCATAGAGCCGGAGTACGTGCTGGAGCTCAACAATGAGCTCATCTCGCTGGTATCAGACGAGAAGGCAGAGATAGAGGCCATCCTGAAGGACCTTTCAAAGCGCATAGGCAAGATAGGCGCTAAATTACTTGCAGATATTGAAATTTTAGCAAAACTTGACGCAAATCTGGCATTAGCAGAGTACTCATACAGTGTAAAAGGCATAAATCCGAAGGTAAACACCAGGGGTTACATCAATATAATCCGCGGCAGGCACCCGCTTATAGACAAGGACAAGGTGGTACCCGTCTCCCTTGAAATAGGCGCCAGATACAGCTTCCTGCTTCTCTCAGGAGCCAACACAGGAGGCAAGACGGTAACGCTCAAGATGGTGGGCCTCTTTTGCCTTATGGCCTGCTGCGGGCTCTTTATCCCGGCGGAGTTCGGATCTGAGGTTGCTGTGTTCCAGGATGTCTTCTGCGACATAGGAGACAGCCAGAGCATAGAGGAGAGCCTCTCCACATTCTCATCCCACATGACGCACGTTGTGGACATCTGCAGCAGGGCCTCGGACAAGAGCCTCGTTCTTCTGGATGAGCTGGGCGGGGGAACCAACCCGGATGAGGGCCAGGCAATTGCCAAGGCCGTTGTCAAGAAGCTTCTCTCCTGCGGCTCATGCGGAATCATAACCACGCACTTCACGCCGCTTAAAGAGTTTGCATATAACACTGAGGGCATAGAGAACGCCTCCATGGAGTTCGACCCTTCAACCCTCATGCCGCTGTACAGCATAAAGATAGGCCTGCCGGGAGCATCAAACGCTCTGGCCATCTGCAAGCGCCTGGGCCTGGATGAAGACATCATAAAGGATGCAGTGAGCTTCCTGTCGGATGAGGGCAGGGACTTTGAGAACATGGCCCGCCAGATGGAAGAGGTCCGTGTGGAGTCGGAGAAGGTCCTTGCGGAGAATGAGAGGATACGCTCAGAGCTTACGGAAAAGCGCAGGGAGATCAACAGGGGCATAGAGGATATTAATAAGGAAAAGGCTGCCATCTCACGCAACGCCCGCATGGAGACAAAGCGCATAATCTCGGAAAAGACGGCCGAGGCCGAAGAGCTCCTTGCAGAAATAGAAGAGATCTTCAAGCAGGAAGTTGTCACGGAGTCGGACCTTATCAAGGCCCGCACGGTAAAGAACAAGCTGGAGGCCGTTGAAGCGGAGGAGCATGAGGATATCCGCAAGCAGGTGGATTACAGGCCCGCCACGAAGGACAACATAAAGCCAGGCTCAACTGTCTACATTGAGAAGTTCGACTGCACCGCCCAGGTCATTTCCATCCGCAAAAACGGCGAGATAGAAGTGCAGTTCGGGGGCGTAAAGACCTTCGTAAAGCTCTCAGACCTCAAGGTTGCGGACACAAAACAGCAAAAGCCGCAGGACATAAAGATAGTCAGAAAGTTCGGCCGCTCGCAGCCCGTTCTGGAGATAAACGTCATCGGCATGAACGTAGAAGAGGCCCTGCAGGAAGTGAACAACTTCGTGGACAAAGCCGTCCTGGACAACCTCGATGAGGTCAAGGTTATACACGGCGTAGGCACCGGCAAGCTGCGCAATGCAATCCAGTCCTCGCTCCGCAGGGACAGGCGCGTGAAAAGCTTCAGGGACGGCCTGTACGGCGAGGGAGAGAAGGGCGTAACCTTCATCACCCTCAAATAACGGCCCATTGAGGCCCGTATTCAAGGCCTTTCAAAGGCCCAAAGCAAAGCCCTTCCAGGGGCTTGCAAATCCCATTTCCGCTGCGGCAAAAAACGGCCGCATATAATAAAGAAACTAAACTCTATATCAGGAGATATGCAAGAGAGGTTAATATGGCATTTTACAAGAAGCTGGACAATGGCATCAGGATTGTGATATACGAGATGCCTGAGATCATGTCCGTGAACATCGGCATAGCAGTCAACACCGGAGGGGCCTTTGAGACGGATGCAGAGGACGGCATTTCCCATTACATAGAGCACATGATGTTCAAGGGAACGCCCACAAGGGACTATCTGCAGATATCCGAGGCTTTTGACCGCATAGGATCCCTTTCCAACGCATATACTGGAAAGGACACAACGATGTATTACATCAAGAGCACCACGGAGCACGTGGAGGAGACCTTTGACATCCTCGCGGACTTCTTTCTCAACGCCACCTTCCCGGAAGAGGAGATGGAGAAGGAAAAGAGTGTTGTCATAGAGGAGATCATGAGGGCAGAGGATGACCCGGATGACGTATGCCAGGACCTTCTGGACCTGGCAACCTTCGGCCCCAGAGGGTACGGAAGGAATGTTTTGGGCCCGGAGGAGAACGTCAGGGGCTTCACGAAGGAAAACATGCGCGCATACATGGCCAGGCACTATATTCCGCAGAACATAGTCATTGCCATGGCGGGCAACATAGACACGGACCTTGCCGTACGCATGGTGGAGAAGTGGTTCAAAGACATCCCCGCATCTCCCGTTGCAAGCACCGGCATAGACGTCAGCTTCCAGTACGGGTCCCTTGTCAGGACCAAGAGCGAGGTAAAGCAGGCCCATGTGGGCATCTGTCTTCCGGCTTTTGCCAGGAATGACCCCATGATAGACGCCGCAAGCCTTCTGAACCTCATCCTCGGCGGCGGGCTGTCCTCCAGGATATATACAACCGTCCGTGAGAAGATGGCGCTTGCGTATGAAGTGGAGTCATATCTCGTTGCCTTCAGGGAGACGGGTGTGCTTGTCATCACCGGAGGCTTCAAGGCCGCAAGGTACATGGATGCCATAGACGCCATCTTCAACTGCATGCATGACCTCAAGAAGGAGATAAAGCCGGAAGAGTTCTCAAGGGCCAAGGAGCAGTTCATAGCCAGCAGCATCTACAACGAGGAAAGCCCCCACAGCATGATGACGCTCTACTGCAAGAACCTGCTTATCTCAGACAGGATCTATGACCCCGCAAAGCGCATAGAGAACATAAAGAAGCTCACGATAGATGACCTTCTCGCCGTGGCAGACAGGATCTTCGTGGACTCCAAGGCATCCTTCGCGCTCGTAGGCCCCTTCACGGAGCCCATCCCCAAGCGCGCCTGAAAGGCCTGCCGTACAAGGCCGCACGGGCCTTCTTCCAAGGCC
>JAJPYR010000086.1:37931-55388 GCA_021204825.1 Clostridia bacterium
CCAAGGCCTCCACATAAGGCCCTGCATGGGCTACAGCATATGGCCATAAAGGCTGTTTCACTAACATATACGGACATTATGGTGCCCTTTTGGGGCATCATAACACGCCCGCCTGCGGCAAGCGGGCCAGGATACAGATGGAAAGATACAAAGGATTTGAGCCGGTATATGACAAGGACTCGGAGCTGCTCATTCTGGGCAGCTTTCCGTCCGTCAAGAGCCGCAGAACAGATTTCTATTACGGCAACCCGCAGAACAGGTTCTGGAAGACCGTCTGCGGATACTTCGGCGAAGAGGTTCCTGTGTCCACAGAGGGCAAAAAGGAGTTCCTGCTAAGAAGGAGCATAGCCCTGTGGGACGTTGTGACGGAGTGCGAGATAGACGGCTCAAAGGATGACACCATCCGCAATTTCTCAGTGGCGGACATTCCGGGACTTGTGAAAAAGGCCCGGATAAGACGCATAGCGCTGAACGGTGGCAAGGCATATGAGATATTCGTACAGAACTTTGCAGGCATTGGCGTGCCGTATGTGAAGCTCCCGTCCACAAGCCCTGCCAATACCAGATTCTCTTTGAAGGAGTGGGAAGATGCCTTACAGAATGTTGATGGAAGAGCTTAAGGGCCTTGCGGATGAGAAGTACAGGGACTTCCAGCTTAAACTCATCAGGAATCCGGACGTGCAGATGCTCGGCGTGCGCACCGCAGACTTGAGGCGGATTGCGAAGCGCTACAGGACGGAGCAGGACATTGTGGAAGTGCTCTCATACCCCAATGAGACGTACGAGATACGCTTCATACTCCTGGCTGTGATTGCGGACTGGCCGTACGAGGAGTTTAAGAAGGGCATGATGTTTGCCCTGGATGAGATAGACAACTGGGCCCTGTGCGACAGCTTCATCCCCCGGTGCATAAAGGGCAATGAGGACAGGTTCTTTCTGGACATCATATACCTTCTGACGACTAAGAAGGAGTTCTATGAGCGGTTCGCCCTGGTGATGCTCATAAAGTTCTACATCAATGAGGATTATCTGGAGGGCCTGTTCGTTCTTGCGGAGAGCGCCCACACGGAAATGCGGAATGTGCAGACGGCAGTGGCCTGGCTGCTGTCAGAGACGGCCGCAAAATATTATGACAGATGCAGGGATTACTTCAAGGCATCCAAACTGGATGAGAAGACGTATTCCCTTGCGATACGCAAGTGCTGCGAGAGCTTAAGGCTCTCTCAGGAGCAGAAGACAGAATTAAAGGACATTAAAAAGCAATGGCAATTTGTGAAAAAATCAGAGAAGAGTTCGACCTGACCGCCCAGCATACGGACAACATCTTGAAGCTTCTGGACGAGGGCAACACGATACCCTTCATAGCCCGCTACCGCAAGGAGATGACAGGCGCCATAGATGACCAGGTCCTGCGTGCGGTCAATGACCGCTATGAGTATCTCAAGAACCTGGAAAAGCGCAAGGAGGAAGTCCGCACCAGTATAGATGGGCAGGGCAAGCTCACGGAGCAGCTTGTAACGGACATAGACGGAGCGCAGACCCTAACCGAGGTGGAGGACATATACAGGCCTTTCAAGCAGAAGAAAAAGACCCGTGCGTCCGTGGCCATAGAGAAGGGACTTACGCCCCTAGCGGAATACATCATGGCGCAGGAAGGAGACCCGTACCGCGAGGCACGCGCCTTCATCAATCCGGACCTTGGCATGGACACTGCGGAGGATGCCATAGCGGGAGCAAAGGACATAATCGCTGAGCTCATCTCGGACAATGCGGCCCTCAGAAAGCAGCTGCGCTCTCTTATGGAAGAGCACGGGGAACTGCAGGTAAAGCTAGTCAAAGACGATGACAGAGGCACATATGCCATGTATGCAGAGTACTCAGAACTCATTCCGGACATAAAAGACCACAGGGTTCTGGCCATTAACAGGGGTGAGAAAGAGGACTGCCTCAAGGTGCGCATAGATTTCGATGCAAGCTTTGCAAAGCGGCTTATCGTGTCCAAGTACATAAAGCGCGGCGGGGACAAGGCCTGCGGAAAGCTCATAGAAGAGGCCGCCTCGGACGGCTATGACAGGCTCATAGAGCCCTCTATAGAGCGTGAAGTCCGCTCTGCCCTTACGGACCGCGCCAGTGAGTCCGCCATAAAGATGTTTGAGGTCAACCTCAAGCCGCTCCTTCTGCAGCCCCCTGTGAAGGGGAAGATCACGATGGGCATAGACCCCGGATACCGCACCGGCTGCAAGGTGGCCGTGGTGGATGAAACGGGGAAGGTTCTGGACACTGCGGTCATATATCCCACGAAGCCCCGCGAGGACATTGCCGGCTCCACGAAGACGGTGAAGGACCTTATCCGCCGCAACAACGTGGACATCATCTCCATCGGCAACGGCACTGCAAGCAAGGAGACGGAGCTCTTTATTGCCAACCTTCTTAAGACTGTCTCCAGGGACGTTAAGTACGCCGTTGTTAACGAGGCAGGCGCGTCCGTGTACTCCGCAAGCCCGCTGGCTGTGGAGGAGTTCCCGGATTATGACCTCACGCTGCGCTCTGCAATCTCCATTGCCCGCAGGCTTCAGGACCCTCTGTCCGAGCTCATCAAGATAGATCCCAAGTCCATAGGCGTGGGCCAGTACCAGCATGACGTGGATCAGAAGCGCTTAAACACAGTCTTAGGAGGCGTCATAGAGGACTGCGTCAACTCCGTTGGCGTGGACCTCAACACAGCCAGCGCGTCCCTCTTAAGGTTCGTGTCCGGACTCAACGCGGGCGTTGCCAAGAACATAGTGGCATACAGGGATGAGAACGGCAAGTTCATGTCCCGCAAGGAGCTCATGAAGGTCTCCAAGCTTGGCGCCAAGGCCTTTGAGCAGTGCGCAGGCTTCCTGCGCATCCCTGAGGGAAAGAACATCCTGGACAACACGGCCGTTCATCCGGAGTCATATGACAAGGCGGAAAAGCTTCTGAAGCTCTTCGGCTATACGGATAAAGACGTCAAGGAGAGAAGGATAGGGGACCTGCCTGCAAAGGTCAAGGCCCTGGGCGAGGAGCGCTGCGCCGCATACTGCGGGCTGGACCTTCCCACAATGCAGGACATCATAACGGAGCTCATAAAGCCCGGCAGGGACATCAGAGACACACTGCCTCCGGTGCAGCTGAGGTCAGACATCATGGGCATAGAAGACCTGCAGGAGGGCATGGTCCTTGACGGCGTTGTCCGCAATGTTGTGGACTTCGGGGCATTCATAGACATAGGAGTGCACCAGGACGGCCTGGTTCATGTGTCCGAAATATCAGACAAGTACATCTCGCACCCTTCACAGGTCCTCAAAGTGGGCCAGCAAGTGAAGGTCATGATAATCTCCCTGGACAAGGTCAAAAAGCGCATAGGTCTTTCCATCAGGAAGGCAAAGGAGTGAGCCCCTGAGTGCTCATATATTGTCACATCTGGCCATTATCCGGCCTGAATACCAATATATGAGCACACAATCAGCAGATTTTGCCAATCAGGATGTGAGATGCGTCAGATATGCAATATGCTTGACTTTATAGATAAAAGGTATTATTATCTAAGTATAAATTTTCGGAGGAAGTTAGAATGTTTGAAGAAATAGCTTCTATTCTTGCAGACCAGCTCGGCATTAATCAGTCTAAGATCACAATGGACAGCGATATAATCAAGGACTTAGGAGCTGACTCACTGGATGTGGTTGAGCTTATGATGACACTTGAGGACAATACAGGAAAGTCCATCCCCGATGACAAAGTTGCAGATCTCAAGACGGTAGGAGATGTCGTAAGGCTTGTTGAGAGCCTCTGATAGCATAGAGAGCAAATTCAATTTGTCAATAATGAGGCTCTGCCATAACGGCAGGGCCTTTTATTTTGCCCAAATAAATGAAAACCTGCCCCTCATAAAGAGAAGCAGGCTCCATTTTTTTACAATGAGGAGCTGCGGCTCACGCCGCCATGCTCATACTTAATACGTAATATCAATTATGTGCACATATACGGCATTTTTCAGGCCTTAGACGATTATGTTTATAAGCCTCTTGGGCACGTATATGAACTTCTTCACAGGCTTTCCGGCGATAATGGCTGCGATGTCCGGATTGGCAAGCACTTCGGCCTCTATGTCCTCTTTGGACATGTCTGCCGCAAAGTCCATCTTGGCCTTTATCTTGCTGTTTACCTGTACGGCGTACTCGAAGGACTCCTCAACGCACTTTGCGGGGTCGTACGTGGGCCAGCTCTCATATGCAATCGTGCCGTTGTGGCCAAGCGTTGTGTTCCAAATCTCTTCGGTTACGAAGGGGATGAGGGGATTGAGGAGCTTGATGAGCCCTTCTGCATACTCCCTGGGGAGCTTGCGTCCTTCGTTGGTCTCTTTTGTCACGGCGTTGAAGAAGATCATCATCTGGGAGATGGCCGTGTTGACCTTCATGGCCTCATAGTCCTCGCCGACTTTCTTGACAGTTACGTTGTATATCTTGTCAAGGTTTTGGTTGGGGTCGTCTGAGATGGAGTCCGTCTCGCAGTATATGCGGTAGATCTTGTCAATGAACTTCTTTACGCCTTCTATGTTGGACGTGTTCCAGGGCTTGGTGTCTGCCACAGGGCCCATGAACATTTCGTACATGCGGAGAACGTCTGCGCCGTACTTGGCAACGATGTCGTTGGGGTTGATGACGTTTCCAAGGCTCTTGGACATCTTGTTGCCGTCCTCGCCTAAAATCATGCCCTGGTGGAAGAGCTTTTTGAAGGGCTCCTTGTACGGAACAAGGCCTTTGTCGTATAGGAAGTTGTTCCAGAAGCGGGCATAGAGCAGGTGGCCTACAAGGTGTTCCTTTCCGCCAAGATAGAAGTCCACAGGCATCCAGTGCTTTAAAAGCTCGTAGTTTGCGAACTCCTTGTCATTGTGCGGGTCGCAGTAGCGGAGGAAGTACCAGGAAGACCCGGCAGAACCGGGCATCGTGGATGTCTCGCGGCGGCCCTTCTTGCCGTTTATCTCAACGTTCACCCAGTCCGTTGCATTCTCCAGGGGAGCATTCCCGCCGTGTGCCTTGTAATCTTCAAGGTCCGGAAGTATTACAGGCAGGTCTGCGTCATCCAGCACAACCACGGTGCCGTCTTCCATATGGACGATGGGAAGGGGCTCGCCCCAGTATCTCTGGCGTGCGAAAATCCACTCGCGGAGCTTGTATGTTACGGTCTTCTTGCCGCAGTGGTGCTCCTCGAGCCATGCGCACATGGCGTCTATCGCGTCTGCCTTGTTGAGGCCGTTGAGGAAACCGGAGTTCACATGAACGCCGTCCTGCGTCCAGGCCTCCTTGGAGATGTCCCCGCCCTCAAGGACCTGGATAATCTCAAGGCCGAACTTTTTGGCGAACTCGTAGTCCCTCGTGTCATGCGCAGGCACGGCCATGATGGCTCCAGTGCCGTATGAGGTAAGCACGTAATCTGAAATATATATGGGTATTTCCTTGCCGTTCACAGGGTTTATGGCATACGCTCCGGTGAAGGCTCCGGTTTTGTCTTTGTTGAGGTCTGTGCGCTCCAGCTCGCTCTTTGTGGCGCAGAGGGCTACATACGCTTCAACGGCATCCTTCTGTTCCGGTGTGGTAATCTGCCTGATTAGCTTGTGCTCCGGTGCAAGGACGCAGTATGTGGCGCCGAAGAGTGTGTCCGCGCGGGTGGTGAAGACGGTGAAGGAGAAGTCCGTGCCGGCTATTTTAAAGTCCACGTTGGCGCCGATGCTCTTGCCTATCCAGTTCCTTTCCGCGGTCTTTGAAGCTTCCGGCCAGTCTATCTCATCCAGGCCCTCAAGGAGCCTTTCCGCATACTTGTTGATGTCTATGACCCACTGGCGCATGTTCTTGCGGACAACGGGGAAGCCGCCGCGCTCACTCTTGCCGTCTATGATCTCATCATTGGCAAGCACGGTTCCGAGCTCCTCGCACCAGTTGACCGGCATCTCCGTGTACCTTGCGAGGCCGTCCAGATAGAGCTGCTTGAAGATCCACTGTGTCCATTTATAGTAGGAGGGGTCGCAGGTGGAGACGGTCTGGGTCCAGTCATAGGATAAGCCCAGCATCTTGAGCTGGGATGTGAAGGTGGCGATGTTGTTCTGCGTGAACCCTTCCGGATTGTGCCCTGTCTTTATGGCATACTGCTCCGCCGGCAGGCCGAAGCTGTCGAACCCTATGGGGTGCAGCACATTGTAGCCCTGCATTCTTCTCATGCGGGCCAGAATGTCCGTTGCTGTGTATCCTTCCGGATGCCCTACATGAAGTCCTGCCCCTGACGGATAGGGGAACATGTCCAGAACGTAATACTTGGGCTTGGAAAAGTCATGCAGGTCCGTATGGAACGTTCCGTTCTCTTCCCAGTACTTAGCCCATTTCTTCTCAACATCATTGAAGTTTGTATATGCCATGTCATTCACCTTATGCGTGGATGCTGATTCCAAAAACAGTCCAGCCAGCCGCCTGCCGCTGACACCAGGCGGCTGCATGAAACCACCAAACCAGACTTGGAACCATTATAATAAACCTTCTCCAAAATAGCAATTAAAATGAGCTAATACAACTGAACTCAAACTGACTCAGGCTGACAGCTGTTGTTGAGATATTGCTGTACAAAATTTGTCCTTCTATGTTCAAAGTGCACAATCTTTATATAAAAATGTCTCCCCTGGGACAATGGTCAGGACAGAGTGACTTTTGAACAAGAATTTAAGAACAAAGTCATTTATTATCCGGAATCTGACTCAGGATTGGCCGAGGATGCTTTGGTATGGCAGAAAACTTCCAGTAATATAACCTTGAGAAGTGGGCATAATGACATGTTCCACTTATCATAAAATTCCTTATAAAAAACAACGTCTCCCCGATTTGCACTTCACTTGCGTGAGAGGTGCGGGGAGTCCTATCAATTATTATTTTATGACTTCTAACCCTTTTGTCAACTATTTTTTAAAGGGCTGAAGTGATTGACATTCCCCGCTCAAAGCTATACAATAATGACAGCTGGAAAAAGACAAGTACCACCGGAGGGCTCACAGAGAGCGGGGGAGGCTGCAATCCCCGTAACCTTAAGGAGAATGGGAAAACCACTTTTCGGAGCCGCAGGCTCCTTCCGGCAGCCTTCAAAGAGTGGCCGCGCCAGGATGGCGCAGCAATTAAGGTGGAACCGCGCGAATATTGAGTTTGCGTCCTTAAACAATAACAGGAGTTGTTGTTTTGGGACTTTTTTTATACGGCGGACAGGCAGGGGCCTGCTCCGGGCCGGGGTCTCGGAACAATCTGGACAGCCGCTTCTATGCGGCAGGCATGTACAGGAGGTACTTGTATGAACATTATTATGAAGAACGGAGAGAGCATGGAGATGGATGAGGGGCTCACCTGCGGACAGGCGGCCAAGAAGATTTCGGACGCTCTTTCCAAGGCTGCAGTGGCAGCGAAGGTGAACGGCAAGCTCGTGGACCTTGCAACGGTCTTGAAGGACGGGGACAGGCTGGAGATTGTGACCCTTGAGGACAAGGAAGGCCTGGATGTGTACAGGCACACCTGCGCGCATGTCCTGGCGCAGGCCATAAAGAACATCTATCCCACATGTCATCTGGCAATAGGACCTACGATTGAGAACGGATTCTATTACGATATAGACTTCAACTCGCCCATAACGCAGGATGACTTCGACAAGATCGAGTCCGAGATGCGCAAGATAATCAAGTCCAGGACCAAGCTTGAGAGATTTGAGCTCCCCAGGGACAAGGCCATAGAGCTCATGAAAAAGTATGATGAGCCCTACAAGGTGGAGCTTATCAATGACCTTCCCGAGGGCGAGGTCATCTCATTCTACAAGCAGGGGTCTTTTACGGACCTTTGCAGAGGACCCCATCTTCCCAACACCGGAAAGATAGTTCCGTCTGCGTTCAAGCTCACTTCAATCGCCGGCGCATACTGGCGCGGCAGTGAGAAGAACAAGATGCTCACAAGGATCTACGGCGTGGCCTTCGCAAAGAAGGATGAGATGGATGAGTACTTCCGCATAATGGAAGAGGCAAAGAAGAGGGACCACATAAAGCTCGGCAAGGACCTCAAGATATTCGCCCTCATGAACGAGGGCAAGGGATTCCCGTTCTTCCTTCCCAACGGAATGGTTATAAAGAACACCCTTACAGAGTACTGGAGGGGTCTGCACAGGCAGGAAGGATACGTTGAGATCCAGACCCCTATAATCCTCACAAGGTCACTGTGGGAGAACTCCGGTCACTGGGAGCACTACAAGGACAACATGTACACAACGAAGATAGACGGAGAGGACCATGCGGTAAAGCCCATGAACTGCCCCGGCTGCATGCTCGTGTACAAGCTTGAGCCCCACAGCTACAAGGAGCTCCCCATCCGTATGGCAGAGATGGGCCTCGTGCACAGGCATGAGAAGAGCGGCCAGCTGCACGGCCTGTTCCGTGTGCGTTGCTTCACGCAGGATGATGCCCATATCTTCATGCTCCCGGAGCAGATTACGGATGAGATAAAGGGTGTCGTGCGCCTTGCGGACACCATCTACAAGCAGTTCGGTTTCGAGTACAAGGTGGAGCTCTCCACACGCCCCGAGGACAGCATGGGAACCCAGGAAGAGTGGGACATGGCAACGGATGCCTTAAAGCTCGCCCTTGACGAGATGGGCCTTGAGTACCAGATCAACGAAGGGGACGGAGCCTTCTACGGACCGAAGATTGACTTCCATCTCAAGGATGCCATAGGCCGCACATGGCAGTGCGGAACCATACAGCTTGACTTCCAGATGCCCCAGCGCTTCGAGCTTGAGTACACCGGAGAAGACGGGCAGAAGCACCGTCCGATTATGATTCACCGTGCGCTCTTCGGCTCCATAGAGCGCTTCATAGGCATTCTCATAGAGCACTACGCAGGCAAGTTCCCCGTATGGCTTGCACCCGTCCAGGCCAAGATCCTCACACTCACAGACCGCGCCGAGGATTACGCAAACGCCATCTGCAAGCAGTACAAGGATGCCGGCATCCGCTGCGAAGTGGACGCACGCAACGAAAAACTTGGCTACAAGATCCGTGAGGCAAAGCTTGAGAAGGTGCCTTACATTCTCGTAGTCGGCGACAAAGAGGTTGAAGAGGGCACTGTCAACATCAACCAGCGCGATGTCGAGGCAAAGCAGTCCGCAACCGTTGACGAGTTCCAGACACGCATTCTCAGGGAAATAGCCGACAAAACTGTCTTCTGACCCGTACATCTTCAGGAACACAAGGCCAGGAGCAGCAAAAGCTCCTGGCTTTTCTAATATGCCGCACCCTGAGGGGCTATTGACAGAACCCTGTCATGCTCCTATAATGCAGGTATATATCAGCAAAACGCATTCTGAGGCGAGCATATGACCATCAAGGATGTCATCAGCAGATTTGACACAACTCCGTTCCTTTTCGTAGGCTCCGGGCTTACGAGAAGGTATTTAGGGCTTCCCAACTGGGAGGGCCTTCTGGACCATTTTGCACATGAAGTAAAGAACTCCAGGCACTCCCTGCTGGAATACAAAGTGCAGACGGGCCTGCCGTTAACCTCTGACCCGGACATCATGCTGCCCAAGGTTGCCGCTCTCATAGAGCATGACTACAACCTCAAATGGATAAAGAACCCCAACATCCGCCATATCAATGACAGCTGCATCACCAGCAGGAACTCCCCGTTCAGATATGAGCTCGCCCAGTACATAACGTCCATCTCAAACGTCAACGATTCTTACGCGGATGAGATAAGGCTGCTCAAGGAGATATCCGAGAAAAGCATCTCCGGATACATCACAACCAACTACGACATGTTCTTAGAGAACCTTCTGCCGGACTACAAGTGCTACATAGGGCAGAAGGACATCCTCTTTGAGCCTGTCCAGGGGATTGCCGAAATCTACAAGATCCACGGCTCCATAGAGCGCCCCGAGAGCATAGTCATCACCGAGTCTGACTACAACGAGTTCAACGAGAAGAAGGGTTACTTAAGCGCCAAGCTTCTGACCATATTCGTTGAATACCCCATAATCTTCATAGGCTACTCAATGTCCGACAAGGACATTGACAATATAATAAAGTGGATAGTAGGGAGCCTGGACAGGGACCAGATGCAGGTCTTCCAGGAAAGGTTCATCTTCATCAACTATGACGAAACCGCCGCCGAGCCCCGTGTGGAGACCTTCTTCTATCCATTAAAAGGGCACCACGAGTACGTGACCATGACGGCCATAACGCTTGCGGACTTCAGCCTTCTCTATAAGGAGCTTGCCTGCAGGGAAAGGAAGCTTCCGGTACGCCTCTTAAGGCGCTTCAAGTCCGAGCTCTACGACTTCGTAGTGGACCGCGATGCAGCCGCCAAGGCCAAGGTCTCAATGCCCGATGACGAGCACCTTCTGGATGATGACCTTGTCCTGACCATAGCGAAGGCCACAGAATCCAGGCACTGACACCGTCCCATAAACAGATCATCCGGTACCGCAGGCAGCCAACCGCTGTTTCTGCGGTACCTTGATAATTGGCCCCTTTACAACATTTACCAAAATACTACACATTTTGGAGGTTACCATGACCATCCGTGATGTCATATCCGGCTGGGCCAAAGCGCCGCTCATCTTTGCCGGCCCCGGCTTCGCCGGCAGATACACCGGGATGCCCGGAAGGGAAGGGCTTGCGGAGCACTTTGCGCGTGAGATAGAGGACGACCCCAAAGTCATGTCCGAATACTTCAGCAAAGCCAGGGTGCCGGGCAAGTCCTTGGACCTTTTGCCCATAGCCGCAGGACTCATAGAGCAGGAATACAACGCCCTCTGGCAGCAGGACCCTGCCATACGCCGCACAGACACAGAGTGTGCATCTCCGTTCCGCACGGAACTGAGCACATATCTCAACTCTTTTGGCAATATAACAGAGGAGCGCAGGGGAGAGTATGAGCTCCTCAAGTCCTTGTGCGGCACTGGCATCTCCGGGTTCATAACCACAAACTATGACACCTTCCTGGAGACACTTGCTCCGGACTTTGCATGCCGTTACGGGCAAAATCTCATCCGGCACCATGTCCGTGGCAAGAGTGAAATCCTAAAGATTCTTGGCTCTGCATCTGACCCGGAAAGCATACTCATAACCCAAAAGGACTATGATGCCTTTGACAAAGAGAAGGACCTGCTTATACGCAATCTCCTGCCTGTTTTCCTGGAATACCCTGTGATTTTCATGGGCTATTCCACCCGAAACAATGCATACAGGATTATAGACTGGATTGCCACAGGACTTGCTGATGACCGGATGAAGGCCTTTGAGAACAGGTTTGCCATAGTATCTGTGACCACAGCAATCTCTGAGCCCTGCGTGGAAATCATAGATGACTACGTGAACATGAGTGACGAGGCCCATTTCCATGTGGCGGAGATAGACCTGCAGGACTACAGCCAGCTGTACAGCGAGCTGCAAAGCAAGTTGCCAGAGTGGTAGCAGCACAAAAAAAGAGCCTTCCACCCGGGCAGGAAATCATACAATATCATAATAGATGACTATTCAGTTCTCAAATCTCACACCAAAGGAGGGAAGATAGACACTCTTTTCCAGTACATCATAGATGACTACCTGCCCAACATCAGGCTCTTCATTACAGGGTCCCGGATAGGGGAGATGCCAGGGCAGTCAGTAAGGGCTTTATCTGTTAATGGGTATGTGTAGGAATGCGTAGAGATGGAAGAGCTTCTTACGGGAGAGGATCTGTACTCCATTTAAGTTGATATGAATTTGATAAATTCTCTATGATATTTTCATCTTAGTCATAAAAAAACATTGACAATTAAGGGACACATTTGCTATAAGATACGTGACAGGACTCCCCACACCTCCCACGCAAGTGATGTGTCCCACGGGGAGACGTTTTTTATTTAGAAGTTTTTTGGTAATTAATATGCTAAATGGTATTTGCACGGATATCCAGAATATAGATCCTTCTATACAAATGAAGCTACCCAAAACATTTGAAGAACAGGTAGCTATTTTGGAGCAAAAAGGATTCATTGTTGATGACAGGAATGAGTGTGTCAAATTCTTGCAAAAGATAAACTACTACATGATTTCTGCGTATCTATTGCCATTTCGTTTACCCAACGGATGATCCTATTTTACAGGCATACATTTTAAGAGGATTCAAAGAATATTTGAGTTTGATGAGAAGATGAGAAACATTGTCTTCAAATGCATAGAGAAGATTGAGTATTATCTTCGTTCACAAATTGCCTACTACTGTGGACATAAATACGGACCACTTGGATATTTGGATAAAAACAATTTCTCTAGTAAGCATGATCATTCCTATTTCATATCCAAAGTTGAAAGCAGTATTGAGAGCCAGAGACAAACACATGTAGTAAGGCATCATATTCGTAAGTATAACGGACAATTTCCAATATGGGTGGCCATTGACTTCTTTTCAATGGGTGTCATATCTTTTTTCTATAGTGATTTGGATACGCCTGATCGAAAAAACATAGTCACTGCAATGTATGGAAGTTTATCCGATACGTGTCTCAGTTCGTGGTTGCGTTGTTTGACTGATTTAAGGAATCGATGTGCTCACTTTTCAAGATTATATTACTGGAGATTTACATCGATACCAAGAACATCCCCTGAAATCAGCAGCCTGCAGCCTAAAGACAGAAGTCTGTTCGCCCAAATACTTATTCTTAAGCGACTGTATCCAGAACCAGATAAGTGGAATGAAGAACCATTTGTTGAATTAGAAAAGCTTGTTGATGAGTATGTAGGTGATATATCATTAAAACACATCGGATTTCCAGTAGACTGGAAGGATTTTCTTCGTCAATCCTAAAATCAGCCTATAAATTAAGGCGAATTTTTGTTTTCAAAGGTCATGTTTTGTGGCGGAAATGAGTTGACAATGCCGCGCGAATCCTTTAAGATATAAGGATGTAAAGCAAAGGAACCCCTTTCACCGTACGAAGAAATTTGTCCGGTACCTATATCTGAGCGGACAGCCCCGTGGACGTATGCCGCTCGTTGAAGATATTTTGGATTATGCCGGGTTCTTAGCTTAGAGCCCGGTTTTTTCATGGGCGCGAGAATTTTATGAGAGGTGAAACAGTATCAAAGATTTCTATTTTGTGAATGAGCAAATCCGAGACAAAGAGGTCAGAGTGATTGACGCGGACGGAGAGATGATAGGCGTCATGAGCTCAGCGGAGGCTCTGGAGAGGGCATATGACGCGGACATGGACCTCGTGAAAATTTCACCCAACGCCGTTCCCCCGGTATGCAAGATCATGGACTACTCCAAGTTCAAGTATGACCAGTCCAAGAAGGAGAAGGAGAACAAGAAGAACCAGGTCGTGACGGAGATCAAGGAGATAAGGCTCTCCATGACAATAGATGTCGGGGACATCGCCGTCAAGACCAAGCAGTGCGTCAAGTTCCTTGAAGCGGGCAACAAGGTCAAGGTGTCCATAAAGATGAGGGGCCGTGAGAACTCCAGGTCATCCATGGGCGTCAAGGTCATGATGGACTTCGTGGAAGGCCTTGAAGGCAAGGCGCAGATAGACAAGAAACCTACTACGGAAGGGAAGACCATAGTCATGATGCTCTCCCCTGCCAAAACCACATAATACACACAGACATACTTTGGAGGTATTGTTATGCCTAAGCAGAAGACACACAGCGGTTCCAAGAAGCGTTTCTGGCTCACCGGCACCGGCAAGGTAAAGAGGACCCACAGCGGAAAGAACCATAAGGCTGACACTAAGAACAGAAAGAGAAAGAGAACCCTTCGCACCAACGTGCTGGTATCAGACACACAGTCCGGCACAATCAAGAAGATGATTCCTTACGAGAAGTAATTGGAGGGCTTAAGATATGCGTATTAAGAGAGCGGTCAACGGAGTTAAGAAGCGCAGAAAGATAATGCGCCTTGCCAAGGGCTATTTCGGCAGCAAGTCCCGTTCATACAGAATCGCCCGCGAAGCGGTTATGAAGTCCCTCAACTATGCTTTTGTGGGCAGAAGACTCAAGAAGCGTGACATGAGAAGGCTCTGGATCATCCGTATCAATGCGGCAGCCAGGCTCAACGGTCTGTCATACTCCAAGTTCATGTACGGCCTCAAGAACGCCGGCATAACTCTCAACAGAAAGATGCTTGCAGAGATGGCGGTAAATGATGCGCCTTCCTTCGCGTCACTTGCAGAGAAGGCTAAGGCAGCATTATAATTTGCAATATATATGCCTGATTAAAGCCTTTTAACTCAATGAAAGGCTTTTAATTTTAATATGACGATTACCTCAAAGTCCAATCCTAAAGTCAGGCAGGTGCGTTTCCTGCGGGACAAGAAGCAGCGGGATGAGACGGGGCTTTATCTGGTGGAAGGCACCAAGCCCGTCCTGGAGGCCATATCCTCCGGGCAGGCAATAGAAGAAATCTTTGCCACAGAGAAGCTCTCGCATATGTTCCCGGGCTGCACAGAGGTTTCTGAGGAAGTGTTTGGCAGCATGTCCACGGAGATGAATCCGCAGGGAGTGCTTGCCACAGTGCATGTCCCGGAAACCAGCTTGCGTGCGCCCCGGACATCCCATTGCATTCTTCTGGACGGACTGCAGGATCCCGGAAACGTTGGCACTGTCATACGCACGGCCAACGCTGCAGGATACAGGGAGATATACCTTGCGGACTGCGCGGACCCTTTTTCCCCCAAGGCTGTGAGAGCAAGCATGAGCGGGATATTCTATGTGCAGGTGTTCCCTGGGCCCAGAAAGGAAATACTTGACGCACTGAAAGGGATACCGTTGGTCTGCGCCGACATGAAAGGCGAGGATGTGTTCTTATACAAGCCTCCGAACAGGTTTTGCCTGTGCGTGGGCAATGAAGGAAACGGCCTCTCCGAAGAGGTAAAATCCCTGTCGCAAAGCAAAATATCCGTTCCTATGGACCCCAGCTGCGAGAGCCTCAATGCCGCGGTGTCCGCAGGAATCTGCATGTACATACTAAAACATAACATGACGAGGTAAAATTATGTCAGGACATTCAAAGTGGCACAACATACAGGCTAAGAAAGGCAAGACAGACGCAGCGCGCAGCGCACGCTTCTCAAAAATAGGCAGAGAGCTCCAGGTAGCCGCCAAAGGCAACCCCAACCCCGACACAAACGCCAAGCTTGCTGACGTTATAGCAAAGGCGAAAGCCAACAACATGCCCAACGACAACATCAAGCGTTGCATCGCGAAGGCAGCGGGAGACCTTGAGGGCAAGGACTTCAAGGAAGTCACCTACGAAGGATACGGCGTTGGCGGCTCTGCAGTCATCATCCAGTGCCTCACCGACAACACCAACCGCACCGTCTCAGACGTCCGCACGACCATGGGCCGCTGCGGAGGCCAGATGGGCAACTCCGGATGCGTCTCCTACATGTTCGACAACAAGGGCTACATCGCCATTGAGCGTACAGTTGACCTTGACGAGGACACCCTCATGGAGTACTGCCTCGAGGCAGGCGCCGATGACTATGTTCCTTACGATGACATGTACGAAATCTACACGGCACCCGATGCCTGGTCCGCAGCCCGTGACTTCTTCGAAGAGAAGGGCGTGACCTTCATCGAGGCCGAGATCCGCCTCGTTCCCCAGTCTCTCATAACCCTTGAGCCCGCACGCCTTGGAACCTTCAAGAAGATGGTTGCCCGCCTCGAGGAACTCGATGACGTCCAGGAAGTCTTCCACAACGTAGACATCCCCGATGACGATGATGACGAGGACTAACAACTAATCACGACAACATACCTACCCTGGTAACTAATGTCGGGAAAGGGAGCTTCCAGCGAGGCTCTCTTTCCTTTTATACAGACCCTCACAAAGATGACGGCAGAAGTGCAGGGGAGGATTCATCCCTGTGGCATTCACCCAGGGCAGGAATGTAAATTTCTGCTTACCGGAGCGTGCAAAATCTCCTTACCGAAACATGCAATTTCTGCTTACCGCATACCGCAAATTCTCCTTACCGGAGCGCGCAAATTCTGCTTACCGCAGAGGGGAAATTCTGCTTACCGAAGACCGCAAAATCTGCTTACCGCAGCAGGAAAATTCTGCTTACCACGCCGTGTAAAATTCTCCTTACCGCAAACCCACAGAAAGGCAGGATTATTATGAAATTGCTGTGCAATGCATAATAATGCAGGTTTTGCATAGTACTTCCGGATTTTCTCACTGCGTAGGAATTTATTCTCACAAAAAGACAATTTTATTTATATATGTGAACGTTTTAATGGTATAGAGGCCGAATGCCGGAGCGATGTGGAGTAATTCATTGGATTCCTGTACAAACATATGTTCGAGCTTTGTGAAAATGATGTAACAGTGCCTTATACGAGGCTAAAGAAAAGGGGCACATTGCTGTGCTCCTTTCCGTTGGAGGCCCCATTTTTCATGGGCAGTCATAATTGACCCTCTGTAAACTGAGTTATGGATTAGTACATTCCGCCGTCCATGTCCGGATTGGGTGCCGGAGGAGCCGGGGGCTGAGGAATGTCCGTTACGATGCTCTCTGTGGTGAGAAGTGTGGATGCAACGGATGCTGCGTTCTCCAGAGCGGAGCGTGCGACCTTTGTGGGGTCTATGATGCCGGCTGCAACCATGTCTGTGTAACGGTTGTTGTATGCATCGAAGCCGTAGTTGGCCTTTCTGGATGATACGATGTTGTTCACGATGACGGAGCCGTCATAGCCAGCGTTGGCAGCTATCTGGCGGACAGGAGCCTCAACGGCCTTGAGCACGATGGCAGCGCCGGTCTTCTCATCTCCTGAGAGGCTCTTTACAAGCTTCTGGAGATCAGGGATTGCGGAGAGGAGTGCAACTCCGCCGCCGGGAACGATTCCCTCTTCAACGGCTGCCCTGGTTGCTGCTAAGGCATCCTCTATGCGGAGCTTCTTTTCCTTCATCTCGACTTCTGTGGCTGCGCCTACGTTGATGACAGCTACGCCGCCGGCGAGCTTTGCAAGGCGCTCCTGGAGCTTCTCCCTGTCATAATCTGAGGTTGTCTCAACGATCTGGGCCTTGATGGAGCCGATGCGTGCCTTGATTGCCTCAGGGTCGCCGTATCCGTCTACGATGGTGGTGTTGTCCTTGTCAACCTTGACCTGGGCTGCACGGCCGAGCATGTCGGGAGTCACATCCTTGAACTCGTATCCGAGGTCGGATGATACCACAGTGCCGCCTGTGAGGATGGCGATGTCTTCAAGCATTGCCTTTCTTCTGTCGCCGAATCCGGGAGCCTTGACTGCAACGCAGTTCAGAACGCCCTTGAGCTTGTTGACGATGAGCGCTGCAAGAGCGTCTCCTTCAACGTCATCTGCTATGATGAGAAGCCTTGCGCCCTGCTGTGCGATGGGCTCAACGATGGGCAGTA
>JAJPYR010000012.1 GCA_021204825.1 Clostridia bacterium
GCCCGCGCTCGCCCTCTTGGCCGCGTCTATCATGATAAGCAGTTCCATGAGATTGGTGTTGACCGGGAAGCTGGTGGACTGTATAAGGAACACGTCCATGCCTCTTATGGTCTCGCCGTACCTGACGTAAATCTCACCGTCCGAAAAGTGAGTCAGCTCCATCTCGCCCAGCGAGGTGTTCAAACGCCTTGCGATCGCTTCCGCAAGGGGCCTGTTTGAATTGCCCGCGAAGATCTTGATCTCTTTTCCGTGGCTGATCATTTTACTGAGATGCTCCTCCCATTAGCAGATAAAAATGTGTTAAGGAAATTTTCCTTCCCTTAAAGCCTATTAAGTTGGGATGCACCGCCTTCAAAGGGCGCTTCAAAGCCCTCCCGGTGCATTAACAATTCTATATTAACAGCCCGATTAAGTCAACCTAAATAGCCGCCTTCACCCTTGCAATTTTTGCCGCCTTTGGAGGCCTTCATTGCCGTTTGAAGCGACCCGTATGCAAAGTATTACTATATATTGCGTTTTTCTGCTTGTTCTGTCCGCCCCCACAGGAAAGGCCCACGGAAAATCTCCGTGAGCCCTGAAAACTATGTGCCGTTACGCCGTGCAGTCAGTCTAGTCCATGCTTTCGTAGTCACTGAAATCCTTGGGCATCCCATCGGTATATTCATAGGATATAGTGATTTCCCTCTCATAAGTCTCGCTTTCCTCAACCTTTGTCCTGTCTCCAAGAGAATAAGAAGTTGTGCCCGATGTCTTGTATCCGGTAAGCATGTTGTCCACAACTGTAAACACTGCAGTGCACTTGTATATCCTTGTCTCCTTGATGCCGTTGGTATTGAAGCTGTACTTGTAATTCAAGCTGAAGGTATATGTAATCTTTTTGTTTCCGGAAACTGTACAGGTATAGTAGTCCGGGTCTGCATTGTACGAAAGATATGTGCCAGCATAAACAAGAGACAGGAAATCATCCAAAGTGTCTGTCTCTTCATCATCCGGATCAGCAGCAGAATCTGCCGGCTGAACATAACGGCAGATAAAATACGGAAGCTTTGAATAGAGGCTGGTATTTGTATAGTCGTATTCCAAATCTATGGTGTAATATCTCTGATACGAGCTGCTCTCACGAAGCCTGTTCTTGTTTTTTTGATAGATTGTGGCTGATTCCCCATCCACTACCCTGTAAGTTGCCTGATCTGCGTCCGAATAGGTGCCATCTTCAGAATCCACAGATTTGTATGTGTATTCATACCAATAATCCTTTGTTGAGCTGTCATATCCTGAAGAAGTGCCTTCGGTATCCACGTATGCAAAATCTTCGATATCATCGCCGTCCTCGTAGGATTCGGTCCATTTGTCGGTATAGGTGTCTGTAAATGTATATGACCCCTCGTACTCCTCAGTATTGCGAATAGCATTGAAGAGTGCAGTAACATCATCATCCGTCATCTCGCTGCCGCCGCATGCTCCAAGCATAACGACAGAAGCAAGGATTGCGCAAACTCCCACGCAGAGAGCAAGCTTAACTACGTTGTTCTTTGTCATTAAAACTCTCCTATATAAAAAGCATTCATTGAATACGGGTAATCAATTTCAGCCTCCGGATCATGCCGCGGCACAATCTGGACTATAAGAGGGTATGCATGGACTACGCAGTAGTCCATGCCAAAGGGGTACCCCTTTGGAAAAACTGTATTTTAAAAATCTTCCGGTCTCCATCCCCTTTGCTTTATGGAAACCGGTTTGCCCGCCCGGATTCTTTACTCCTTCCGTACCGGCAACGTGAGAATTATATGATGTGGATGCCTGCCGCGTCAAGAGTTTCACATCAATTTATAAAAAATGATGCATATACAAGCCGGACCACTGCCCCGGATAAACAGAATGTTTTGCAGCCAGACTGTGTTTACAAGTCTGCATATCCGGCGCGTTTTGCCCACAGGAAAGGCCTGAGTCCGGGGCTCAGTCCATGGACTCATACTCCCCTAAATCCGCCCCGGCCGCAATGCCGGAGTCATACGCATATGAGAACTCATATGAGAGGCTGTAGGCAAGAGAGCACTCCACGCCGTCTTCTGTCCACGAGGAATCCTCTTTTACAGTGTATCCGGAAATGCGCCTTCCGGAAATGAAGTATGTGACGGAGACATCATCCGAGACCCCTGTGGTCTCATCCGTGCCGCTGTATGAGGCCGTGTACACCGCTGTGCCGCCGCTCTTTCCGGCTTCCAGAGTGTATTCATTCAGTCCGTGGCCTATCCCCGGGCCGCCGTTATGGACCAGCATGTAGTACAGAAGGTCTATGGGAAGGTACAGGTTGGACGTGTCCGTGACGGGCCATATGTATGTGAGTTTATGCGCTCCGTCCATCATGGTGAGATAAGTCTCATCCTTTGCGGTGCATACCCTGTCCTTGCCGTCATAGTAATATGCGGCAAATGAGCCGGATGCATCCTTCAGCTTGTAATACTCTGAGACTTCCGTGAAGGTTATGGATTCATGGTCGCCGGTGGGGTCTACATATTCATCCGAGTCTTCATACAGATATGCAATCTCGCCGGATTTATGTGAGTATGCGGCGGCCATGGAAACGGTGTCCGTACGGACATAGGATGCGTTGGCATAGCACAGGTCCTCCGAAGCGTATATGGCATATGATTTGGAATAAGCGATTGTGCTGTCTATGGCCCGTATGAACTTCACTATGTAATTCCCTGTGGTGCTGCATGCGGAAAGCATGCACACGGATGCAGCCAGAAGGCATGCGCAGAGGGCAAGGATCATTCTGTTGAGTTTTCTCTTTGCCATGACAGACCTCCTGTCCCTGCGCGGGTAGATGCTTCTGCATCATATGATATCATATGCCTGAGTGCCTGCGGGACATATGTCAATATCCGGGCATTCCGCAGCATAAAAGGGCATTTTAAAAGGCGGCCCTTCATGCCCCGGGGCATGATGCATATGCAGCCGTCTTTGTGCTGTCCTGAGCGTATATGCGCTACTTTTTGTCTTCTGGATCTGCGGCCTTGGGCTCTGTGTCCAGCCCTTTGGAATTCCAGTGGGTGCGGCATCGCATGGCCTCGAAGTATCCTGAGAGGATGGCCTTGCACTCTGCCTCCAGGACGCCGCCCTCATATTCCATGCGGTGGTTCAGGACGTTTGCGGATGTTATGACCTCGGTCAAGGATCTGCCCTTGTCCTCATGGGCTCCGAAGTACACCTTCTTGATGCGGGCGTTGAGCATGGCCCCCAAGCACATGGGGCAGGGCTCTAAGGTGACGTACATCTCGCATTCCGGAAGGCGCCAGGAGCCGAGCTTTTTGCAGGCCTTCTCTATGGCCTCTACTTCGGCGTGGGCTGTGGCTATCTGCTTCTTGGCCCTGCGGTTGCGGCCGCGGGAGATGACCTTGCCGTCCAGAACCACAACGGCGCCTATGGGCACTTCATCATCCTTCAAAGCCGCTTTGGCGCACTTTATGGCCTCTTTCATGAACTTCTCTTCCATATTACTTGTGGTACTCCCCTCCGCTGTTGATCATGAACGCACGGTATATCTGCTCCGCAAGGATGACACGCATGAGCTGGTGCGGGAAAGTCATGTCCGAGAACGATATGCGTTCATCTGCATGGTCCTTCACGGACTGGGCAAGCCCGCATGAGGAGCCTATTATGAAGGTTATGTCCTCACCCTTGTCACAAAGGCGCTTTATGTCCGCGGCAAATGACTCGCTGGACACCTTGCGGCCCTCTATGCACAGGGCAATCATGTGCCCCTTGCATGCACGGAGAATTGCCTCGCCCTCTTTCTCCAGAGTCCTGTTTTCCGGGATTTCAACTATCTCAACCCTGGCGAACCTTGTAAGGCGCTTGAGGTACTCCTGCACGGCATCTCTGTAGAAGCCTTCCTTTATCCTGCCCACACAGACAATGTATATCTTCTGCACGGCGCATCTCCTTTATGCCACGCCGAAGAGAACGCAGAACCAGACCACAAGCATTATGACAATGCCCACGGCTCCCCACATGAAGAATCTGGCGGTCTCCTTGCTGCTTCCCTCATGTATCTTGACCTTGTTCTTGTGTCTGTCCAGGCAGAGCCACAGGACGCCTGCCACGAGGCATGCGGCGCTTACTGCCATTAAGATTATGTTGCCAGTTGAAGAAATGATTAAGTCCCCGGCGGCATCGAAACAGCCCGCTGCCGCAAGGATTATTATGACTCCGTTGTTCAAGAAATGCATCATGACGGAGGGCAGTATGGAACCGGAGCGCATCGCTATGAAGGCAAACAGGCATCCGGCTATGAACTGGTACACGGTCTGCTCCGGAGAGCCGTGGAAAAGCGAGAAGCAGAAGCCCACAATGAATATGGCAGGTATGCTGCCTATGCTTCTGTTCACGGAGTTGAAAAGCACTCCGCGGAAAAGGGCCTCCTCGCATATGGCGGGCAGAACGGCGATGACGAGAAGAGCCGGCACAATGAGCCCGCCGGAAAGGGTGGGATAATATGAAGTGCTCTCGCGGGGAACGTATCCGAGGTTCTCAAAGAGGGATATGAACCAGGTGTTGACCCAGCTCAATGAGAACATGAGGCCGAAGATTATAAGGGCGCCGATAATGAAGTACTTGGGGTGGCACTTCACCGGGAAGGCCTGCCTGAAATGCACATTGTCAAAGCGCATAGTCACGATGACCGCAAGCAGTATTCCGATCTGGGCCGCTATGTAAGATATGTAGATGTACGCGTCGCTGCCGTACTCCGCCCCGCACAGGGAAATTATGATGGAGGCCATGAAAGACACTATCACATAGGCCACTGCCGCCGCCGTGTATGAGAATCCCCCCGTCTTTGCCCCTAAAGGCCTGTTAAGCTGCTGCGCGCTTTCGTTCCTGCTCATATCTGCAATTATAATGCAAATGACTTGATTGGTAAAGCGATAATATTTTACATTTGCGGCAAATTATTGTAAAATGCAGGCATGAGATCTTTAGACACAGCTCTTGTGGAAGACAAGATTTATGAAATGGCCCGCCACGCCGGCGTGAACATAACGGCTTCCTGCAGACAGGCCCTGCAGGCCGCATATGATGCGGAAACCAGCCCTGCCTGCTCCTTTGCCTTGGGGAAGCTCATAGAGAACAGCGAGACAGCACAGAAGATGGAGATGCCCGTCTGCCAGGACTGCGGCATGGCCATAGTGATCCTTGAGATAGGCCAGGATGTGCACTTAGAGGGCCGGCCACTTTCCGAGGCCGTGAACTCCGCTGTCCGGAGGGCGTATGAGGACGGATATTTCCGCAAGTCCGTCTGCGACCCCCTCACCCGTGTGAACACCGGGGACAACACACCCGCCGCCATCCATACGGAGATAGTGCCCGGAGACGAGATCCGTATTACGTACCTTCCGAAGGGCTTCGGCTCCGAGAACATGTCCAGGATGTACATGCTTAAGCCCGCCCAGGGCACGGAAGGCATCCTGCAGGCCATAGTGCAGACCGTTAAAGAGGCCGGCTCCCGTCCCTGCCCGCCTGTCTTTGTGGGCGTAGGAATAGGCGGAAGCTTTGACACCTGCGCATATCTTGCCAAAAAGGCCATAACGAGAGACATCGGCACCCATAACCCCAGGCCGGATGTGGCCGCAATAGAGGCCGAGGCCCTGGAACGCATAAATGCCCTTCAAATAGGCTGCCAGGGCTTCCACGGAGACATATCCGCGATAGGCGTGAACTGCGAGATAGCTCCCACGCACATAGCAGGGCTTCCTGTGGCCGTCAACATCCAGTGCCACTGCGTCCGCTGTGAAAAGGCAGTACTGTAACAGGAGGCATGTCATGAAAAAGATAACCCTTCCTGCATCCAAAGAAACCCTCGCAGACCTCAGGGCCGGCGACTCTCTTCTCATCTCCGGCGTCATAATGACCGCCCGGGACTGCGCCCACAAGCGCATAAAGGAGCTCATAGACTCCGGCCAGCCCCTTCCATTTGACCTCAAAGACGCCTTCATCTACTACGCAGGACCCTGCCCTGCAAAGCCCGGCATGGCCTCCGGCTCCTGCGGACCCACCACTTCCGCGCGCATGGACTCCTACGCTCCCCAGCTTCTGGACTTAGGGCTCGGCGGAATGATTGGCAAGGGCGAGATGTCTGAAGAAGTCCGCCAGGCCGTTGCCCGCAACAAGTGCGTGTACATGGCAGCCATTGGCGGCGCGGGCGCCCTCTACGGCAACGCAATCCATAAAAGCGAGTGCATAGCCTTCCCGGACCTTCTGTCCGAGGCAGTATACAGGCTGGAGGTTGAGGACTTCCCCGCTATTGTGGCCATAGACACAGAGGGCAACAGCATCTATTGATGGACCGAGAATTGTGCCGAAGTACGAGAATTTGTGAACGGATGTTTTTATGATTTTAGTCAAATCATTTGACATCCCTTCGCCGCATGGATATAATTTGGACTGTCAAAGGCGATGACCAGGACAGACTGAGACAAAGTGTCTTATTCAGAGAGGGAAACTCCGCGGGCTGCAAGGTTTCCTATAAGGCCGGATCAGTTATTCACCTGTGAGCCGGGCATGTGAAAAGCAATGAGTAATGTGCCCCGTGACTCTGCGTAAATGAGCAAACGAGGCAGCCGCCTTTTGCTGCGGCTGTGAAATCAGGTGGTACCGCGATACATTCGCCCTGTGTTAAGTTATACGGCTTAAACAGGGCGTTTTCTGTTTTTCCGCCCCTTTTTGGGGCAGGGATTATGAAGCACACGCAGGCAGCCGGAGGGCTGCAAACAAAGCATACTGCGGCATGCTCGCCTGTGTGGGCGGGCATGAACGGGTCAAGGAGAGCATCGTATGGATGAAAAGGAAGTTGTCTCCCAGGACACCTTGAAGGACATTGAGGAGATAGACAAGCAGGTGGAAGAGTCCGTGCAGGGCGTGGACTCCACCAGAAGCCTTAACGAAGCCAGGAACAGGTTCCTGAGCAAGGCCGGAGCCATTTCCGCGCTTATGAAGAACATGCGCAACATACCTCCGGAGCAGAGGCCGTCCGTGGGCAAGCTTTTCAATGCGCTGAGAGAGCGTACGGAGGCAAGGTTCAAAGCCCTGGAAGAGATACTCAAGAACAGTGAACTCCAGAAAAAACTGGAGGCCGAGAAGCTGGACGTCACCATGCCCGGCATATCCGCGCCCTGGGGAGCATACCATCCCAACACCCTTGTTGTAAATGACCTGGTGTCCATATTCTCCGGCATGGGGTTTGAGGTATTCGAGGGGCCTGAGATTGAAAATGACTACTACAACTTCACCGCCCTCAACACCCCCGCGGACCATCCCGCAAGGGACATGCAGGACACCTTCTACATCTCTGATGAACTTCTCTTAAGAACCCAGACCTCTGCGGGACAGATAAGGGTCATGGAGAACAAGAAGCCTCCCATCAAGATCCTTTCGCCCGGGAAGGTGTACAGGAGCGATGATGACGCCACCCACTCCCCCATGTTCTCACAGATGGAGGGCCTTGTCGTGGACAGGGGCATAACCCTCTGCGACCTCAAGGGCATGCTGGATGAGTTCGCAAGAAAGATGTTCGGGCCGGAAGTAAAGACACGCCTGCGCCCCTCGTACTTCCCCTTCACGGAGCCCTCTGTCGAGGTGGACGTAAGCTGCTTCGCGTGCGGCGGCAAGGGATGCAGGCTGTGCAAGGGCACGGGCTGGATAGAAGTGCTTGGAGCCGGCATGGTAAACAGGCACGTCCTGGAAGGCTGCGGCATCGGGGATGAGTACACGGGATTCGCGTTCGGCATGGGCATAGAAAGGATTGCAATGCTCAAGTACGGCATCAACAACATGAAGCTTCTCTTTGAGGGCGACACCCGCTTCTCAAAGCAGTTCAAAGGCTAAAAGGGAGGTACGGATATGAAAGCACCGTTAAGCTGGCTTAAAGATTATGTGGACATAGACGTTCCCGTCTCCGTTGTAACGGAGAAGCTCTTCGGCTGCGGCTTTGAAGTCGAGGAAGTCACAGACACCGGCAAGGACATCTCCGGAATTGTCGTTGGCGAGGTCACGGAGTGTGAGCCCGTTGAAGGCACCCACCTGCACGTGTGCAAGGTGGACTGCGGATCCCTCGGCACCTTCCAGATCTGCTGCGGCGCGGACAACGTTGCCGTTGGCATAAAGGCCCCCGTGGCCCTCGTGGGCGCAACAGTATACGCCACATCCAAGGACCACACAACAATAGAGGGCGTGCAGACCATAAAGCGCGGCAAACTGCGCGGATTTGAGTCCTGCGGCATGCTATGCTCCGGCACAGAGCTGGGCCTCAACGAAGACTTGTACCCCGGGGCGGGATACAACGGGCTCCTTCTGCTCCCCGCGGACACTCCCGTGGGCGAGGACGTGAAGCCTATCGTGGGCCTGGATGACATCATATTTGACATCTCCATAACCGCCAACCGCCCGGACTGCCAGAGCATATTCGGCATAGCCCGCGAAATCGCGGCGGCTCTCAACAAGCCCCTCCGCTATCCGGACATCTCCTATACCGCCCACAAGGGAGACTGGCAGCAGATTAAGATTACGGACGAGGCCCCGGACCTCTGCCCCAGATACATTGGCCATTACGTAGCGGACGTGAAGATAGGACAGTCCCCCGCATGGATAAAAAGGCGCCTGGCGCTCTGCGGCATACGCTCCATCTCCAACATAGTGGACATAACCAACTTCGTGCTCCTGGAGCTTGGCCAGCCCATGCACTCGTTCGACCTCTCCACCCTGGAGGGCCGCGAGATAGTAATCCGCCGCGCCAAGGACGGAGAGAAAATCGTGACTCTGGACGGCAACGAGTTCACCCTCTGCCATGACAACCTCGTAATCTGTGACGGCGAGAAACCCTGCGCCCTGGCAGGCATAATGGGCGGTCTGAACTCCGAGATAAAGGACACAACGAACGAGGTCCTGTTCGAGACCGCCAAGTTCGCAAGGGACAACATTCGCAAGACCTCAAGGTCTCTGGGCCAGCACTCCGACTCTTCCGCCCTGTATGAAAAGGGCGTATACGAGTACACCACGGAGATGGCCTCAAAGCGCTCCCTGCACCTTGTGGAGCAGCTGGGCTGCGGCACCGTCACGGACATGCGCGTGGACGTAACAACTCCGTACTCCAGGCTTGAGTCCAAGACCATGACCGCCAGCATCTCCGGCATAAACGCACTCCTGGGCATAGAGGTCCCCGCGGAGGCCATGGAAGACATCCTCACAAGGCTCTGCTTCAAGGTGGAAAGGGACGGGGATATCCTTAACTTAACCGTTCCACGCTACAGAGAAGACATAGACCTGGAGCCGGACATCGCAGAGGAAGTCATACGCCTGTACGGCTATGACCACATAACCGGAACCTTCCTTCCCACGGCCACAATAACCAACGGCGGCTTCACGGATGAGCAGAAGGCAAAAAACCGCATGAAGACCATCCTCGTAGGGCACGGCCTGTACGAGGTTACTACGTACTCCTTCTACTCTCCCAAGGACCTGGACATGCTGCACTATCCTGCGGACGCACCGGAAAGGCAGGCCATACGCATAATCAACCCCATATCCGAAGACCTCTCCATAATGCGCAAGACCATGGCTCCCTCCATGGTGAACGTGGCCGTACGGAACCTGCGCCGCGGCAACATGCAGGGCCGCGTGTTTGAGCTGGCGCGCGTGTACATTCCCAAAGAGCTGCCCATAAAGGACTACCCCGGGGAGCGGGACCACCTGTCCCTCTGCCAGTGGGGGCCCTTCGGGTTCTTTGAGCTCAAGGGAATATGCGAGGACATAGCGGACGCCCTCAACGTGCGTTTCGACTACAAGCCCTCCGAGAAGCCCTTCACCCATCCCGGCAAGTCCGCGGACATATTCTGCAATGACACCCTTGTGGGATACATTGGTATGATCTCCCCCACCATCATGGATGAGCTCACCATAGACCGCGAGATAGGCATAGCGGAGCTGGACTACACGGCCCTCAAGGACATGGCAAAGCCCTTCGTGTACAAGCCTCTGCCCAAGTTCCCCGTCATAACCCGTGACCTGGCCCTCCTCTGCGCAAAGTCCGTTACCTGCGCTGAGGTTGAGGACGTAATCCGCACGTCCTGCAAGTACGTGACCGATGTGAAGATGTTTGACCTCTACGAAGGCATCCAGGTAGGCATAGGCAAGAAGTCCATGGCCTTCAACATAACCTTCACCCCCACGGACAAGGCGCTGGACGATGACGCAGACAGGATGGTCAAGCGCATCCTCAATAATCTCAAGCAGAAGCTGGACATAGACCTCAGATACTGACACAGACATCTACTTCCCTTGTGCAACGTGCACGAAAAGCCACTCATAACGAGTGGCTTTTTTAGAAAAGAATTTGTTGTTCATTTTCTAATGTCTAACCAATTGCTTTGGTTGTGTGCCAATCCAAACTATCTAAAACTAGTCGTCAATGTGGCCTATGATCCAGTTAACAAGATCCTCATATCCAAGTGATTCATCTGCAAGACTTATAAAAAGATCAAACAGTTCATCCTGTGAATAAGTAAGATCCACCCCATTGAGTTTCAGAATTAGAAGCATTGCATGAGCAGCTATACGTTTGTTTCCATCCACAAACGGATGAAAGTTAACAAGCCCATATGCAAGCCGTGCTACTTTCTGATATATGGTGGGAAAAACTCTACATCCATAAAGGTAAGAAACGGCGCCTCTAAGGCTGATTCTATGTAGCTCATTCCCCTAATACCATACGATCCCCTGTTTGTGCTATCAAACTGTCATGTAGATTAATAATATCATCTACAGAAAGCCATATCATTTAGCCAATTCCTCGTATGCAGTTCTATTTTTATCAATGAGTTCCTGCGAAGCCTTCTCAATCTGTTCCTTTGTAGCCATAGTAATTTCCGTATTAACCCTCCTAATCTCAAACGGTATGCGTTGTTCACGAACTGACTGCTTTAAAAACATAATAAAAGCAGCATTCATGGTAAGCCCAAAATCAGCGAACAAATTCTCAGATTCCCTCTTAAGATCCTCGTCAACTCTCATTGTAATATTTGTATAAGCCATTAAAACTACCTCCATGCATATATAATATAACTCCAATCTCCTGTTGTGTTAAGTGTTTTTAATGTGTAAAATATGTGTATTTGATTTTATTTGCACAAAATAAAAGCGACTCAGAGCCGCTTTTAGATCAGTATTCCTTCACGTCCATGTTCTTGTAGACGGTAAAACGGATGGTGTAGCCGTTGGTCTCCTCGGGCGCGGTCTGAGAGATGAGACGGAAGTTGTCGTTCTTGTCCAGGTTCTCGAAGTATGCGTCCGGATCCCCTTCGGTGTAGACCTTGGTCACGAGGACTTCGGTGCAGTAAGGCAGAAGAGTGCGGTACATCATCTGGCCGCCCACAACGTACACCTTGTCCGCGGGGTACTTTTTGATCTCCGCGAAGAGCTCATCCAGTGAGCGCACTATGATGCAGTCGTCACGCTCCGGGCCGTCCGGCCAGAGCACTATGTTGGTCCTGTCCTTCAAGGGCTTGCCGCCCGGGAATGAGAGCAGCGTGTTGCTGCCCATTACTACCACGTTGCCTGTGGTGGTCTTTTTGAAGAACTGCATGTCTGCGGGGAGCTTGAACATGAGGCCGTTGCTCTTTCCTATGCCCCAGTTCAGGTCCGCGTGAAGAATAGCTTTCATTGTCTGTTCCTTGTATGATTTGTATCCAAGCCTGTGTCTGTCCTGCAGTACTCCGGCAGGTTACTCTGCCACAGGGATGGTGTATTTCTTATCGTTGTACTTGTAGTCTATGAGCTTGAATGAGTCCGGGGTGAAGTCATAGAAGTTCTTCACTTCGGGGTCCACCCAGAGCTTCGGGGCAGGATACTGGGGCATCTCGATGATCTCTTCCACAATGGGAATATGGCGGTCATAGATGTGAGCGTCTGCAATGACGTGCACCAGCTCGCCGGGTATGAGGTCCGAAACCTGTGCCATCATGATAAGAAGTATGGCATACTGCACAACGTTCCAGTTGTTGGCGGTCAGCATGTCGTTGGAGCGCTGGTTAAGGATGCCGTTCAAAACGTTCCCGGACACGTTGAATGTCATGGAGTATGCGCACGGGTACAGGTGCATCTCATGAAGGTCCTGGAAGTTGTAGATGTTGGTGAGGATTCTGCGGCTTGTGGGGTTGTTCTTGAGATCATAGAGGACCCTGTCCACCTGGTCGAACTCCCCCTCTGCGTACTGGTGCTTGACTCCCAGCTGGTAGCCGTACGCCTTGCCTATGGACCCTGTCTCATCCGCCCACTGGTCCCAGATATGAGGCTTTAAGTCATGCACGTTGTTGCTCTTTGCCTGCCATATCCACAGAAGCTCCTGGATGCAGGACTTGAACGCCGTGCGGCGTATGGTGAGCACGGGGAACTCTTCCTGCAGGTTGTACCTGTTTACGATGCCGAACTTCTTTACAGTATGAGCAGGGGAGCCGTCCGCCCATCTGGGCCTTACCGGTCTGTCCGTGTCCCAGACGCCGCTGGACATGATGTCCTTCATGTTGCTTACAAATGTCTCATCCGCTTTGCTCATACCATCCTCACTTGAGCTCCATTACGAACCCGTCCTTGCCGTATCCGCCGCCTATGTCCTTCTTATATATTGCAATTTTTTCAAAGCCGCAGTGCTCATACACCGCTATGGCTGTGTAGTTATCCTTCTTGACATCCAGTATTAGCGGCCTGGGGAGAGCTGCGAACACCTTCCTTGCTATCCCTCTGCCCGTTGCAAACGGCAGCAGATACAGCTTTGAAAGGTATGTTGTGCCCTTGTACTCCGGCTCAAAGAACTCTCCCGGGCAGTATGCAAAAAAGCCTGCCTGCTCTCCGTTGAGCTCTATGATCTCATACCTGTATTCCTTGCTCTCTTCATTGGCATGTATGGCATCCCTTGTGAGGGATGTGGAGAGCATATAGTTAACTTCACCCGCGGCAGAGATGCCGTCAAAGGTGGCGTGCATGACCTCGGAGGCAAGCGCGTACACCGTGTCCAGATCCTCATCCGTCTCCGCTTCGCGGAACTTTACCACGCCCCTTCTAAGAAGCTCCAGCACATCCGCGTCCGCAGGAGCCCATCCGTCTTCTGTCAGCTCCCTGCAGTCCAGCCAGCTGTACGCCTCATGCTCCAGCATTACGAAGTCCGAGACCATTCTGCAAAGATATATGGACAGTTCCACCGTATACTCCGGGTAGTCATGAACCACCGCGGCAAGCTTGTCCCCTACGGCAACCTCAGCCTCCAGCTCCTCATAACACTCCCTCTTAAGCGCCTCCGGCTCTGTCTCGCCGGCCTTCACCTTGCCGCCCACAAACTCATACTTGTGTATTACGCTGTCTATGCCGTACGACCTTCTGAAGGCAAGCACTTTGCCCTCTTTTACAATAGCTGCTCCTACGACATGTATTTCCGGTCTCATACCGCCCATTATACAACCCGGCAGGAAATAAGTCAACGCATACCGCTTCCGCACAACATTTCAATTCCAGCTGTATTTGGCGCATATCCGCCCGTCTTTCTCCTCTGGAAGGCCTTTTTACGGTCTGCAGCATTCTTTACATGCCAAGACACCATCCAAATTCCTGCAATGACGTCCACATAACGGAGACCTGGAGCTGAGTTAAGCTGGATAAAGCTTTAAAATTGGCTAACACCCTGCTGTGGGTGAAGCTTTAAATGTAGCCAATGTGTCGTCTAAATGTCGTTAATCTAACGCTTTATTGACGCTTTAAATATGAGTTGCTGTTGGGTTAAAATTGGCACTATCAGCATATATACAGTCATTCCCTGAATAATCTGACCTTGCTTGGCGGGTTAAATGACGTTTAAAATAAGCTCTAAATGTCGTCAATGGGTCGTCAATGGGTCGTCAATGAGTCGTCTAAATGTCGTCAAAAAATGTCGCCAAAAATGTCGCCAAAAATGTCGCCAAAAATGTCGCCAAAAATGTCGCCAAAAATG
>JAJPYR010000071.1 GCA_021204825.1 Clostridia bacterium
TGTCGCGACATTCCTTGTCGGCATCAATCCAGACATTTTAAAACGGCGTCAACAGTTTTCACCTTACTGCTCTTTTGGAACGGAAAATAATTCCGCAAATAATACGCCGGAAAATACAAAGAAAATACGAAAAAATACCCGGAAAATATGGCAAAAATCCCTGCCTTTTTCCGTGTTGCAAACAGGTCCCCGGGAGCGTATAATGCAGGCAGGCAAAGGAGAAGACCATATGGCTATAAAGGCAGTCTCACAGTTCCAGATAGGCACGGCGCTCAACAACAGAAAGCAGGCAGAGGCCACCTTCAGGCTCATGAAAGAGGCCGGGTATGAGGGCATAGAGCTGTGCTACTTCATGATCCGCCCCACATCCGTATTCTACAAGATAGGCATGAAGGCATCCGGCACGCCAATAGGCCGCGGAGGCTGGATGGACTGGCCCGCCATTATGAAGGACTCCGGCCTCAAGGTCGTTTCCGTGCACCAGAACGTGAAGGCCCTCTCCAAGCACCTGGAGAAGACGGCGGAGGAGGCCCTGTCCCTTGGCACGCATTACGTTACCCTGTCCAACTCCCACACGAATTACAGCTCCTCGGATGACGTATCCGCCCTTGCAGACTGGCTCAATGAGACAGGTGAAAAGCTCCGTACCTTTGGTCTGGGGCTCATATACCACAACCACAACGTTGAATTTCTGCATCCCGTGCCGGACAAAACTGCATACCAGATGCTCATAGAGAAGACAGATCCGTCTCTTGTGGGCTTTGAACTGGACGGCTTCTGGGCAGCGGACGCAGGCGCGGATGTCCTGCAGGTAATGGACCTTCTGGGACCTCGCCTTAAGCTGTACCACATAACAGATAGGGGCAGCACACGCAAAAGCGCAGCAGCAACACCCATTATCCCGTACATGGGCGCGGAGCTTGGCCGCGGGAACATGAATCTGGAGCCTATGATCCTCAAGGCCCTGGACCTTGGTGTGGAGGCCATAATCCTTGAAACTCACAGAGGATGGGAGGACGGAGACCCGGTTGGAAGCATGCAGACCAGTGCGGAATATCTTGCTAGGTTCCTGTGAGCGTATAGTACATAGGTTGTTTTACAAGGCGTTTTGGAAACATTTCCGGGCGCCTTTTTATTAGCACAAAAAATATTGTCATAGCACAAGCGCTGTTTGTACTATATGCAAAAAACGTGCGTAAATGTGACAGTTTTTAAGCTTCGGTTGCAGATAATGGCGTTTTTATTCCGCAAAAAAACAAGCAGGAAAATATGCCGGAAAATCCGGAAAATATTCCCGCCCAAAAAATTACCCTCAATATTTTGCGGAATGTTTGAAAATGACTTGACTTATAAGAAACAATTGTTTATACTGTACTCCATCACAAAAAAACATGAGAGACAATGCCAGCGTTGGGCCGGCGCAAGGAGGGAATCATGTTTGTTGGAAGAAAGAGAGAGAAGCAGGCCGTGTACGATTTTCTGGAGAAGCCGGGCGGAGTGGCCCTTGTATGCGGCAAGTGCGGGTGTAGGCGACAAGATCAAGGATGTTGGTGTAACTATATAAATCAAGTATATATAATGTATTTTTTTCATTAAAAAAATTTCACTTAAAATTTTCTAATGAAAAAATCATTGACAATAGTTTTAGCCGGGTGTAAGATTGTAAATAATCATTAAAAAAATTTCACTTAAATTTTTTTAATGAAAAAATGTGGTGAATTATGTTTGTTGGAAGAGAGAAAGAATTAAAACAAATACGCGAACTTTTAAAGAGGGATTGCTGCTTCATAATAGTATATGGCGTCCGGAGGGTTGGAAAATCAACTCTCATATCAGAAGCTTTAAAAAGCAGTTCTGACAAGACTGTTATCATTGAAGCTAAAAGCGAAAATCTCCGCAGTAATCTTAATCGTTTTATTGGAGCATGTCATAAAGCTGGTATATTCCCTAAAGCGGTCAGACCTGAAAGCTTTGAGGACGCATTTGACTATATCAATTCTCTTGAAGGGAGTTATAATATAGTAATTGATGAATACCCCAGGCTCAAATACAATACAAACCCCAGTACGGAGAATGTCGACGAAATTTTTCAGGAAATTATAGATCAGCATTCAAAAAACATTAGATTAATTATTTCCGGATCTCATGTAACAATGATGAAGGAGTTGATTCAACATTCAAACCCTCTTTTTGGCAGGCATGATCTAAAGGTGGAATTGAAGCCTTTGACATACAAGGAATGTGTTGCATTCTACCCGAATTATACTCCATATGAAAGAGTTACAATGTATTCCGTATTCGGTGGATCTCCGTTTACCAATAGCCAAATTGATCCGTCCTTAACTCCATTGGAGAATATTATCAATAAGGCAGTGTCTCCGAATTCGCCCATTGCTTCTTATCCGCATGAAATCCTTTTAGACATTATTTCAAAGAAGAATGTAGAGTGGATACTTAGTTTAATAGGCAACGGAAAAACTAGTTATACAGATATCGAAACCAAACTTGGCAAGAAGGACAATGGTGGATTGGCTCCACAGTTAAAGCGTTTGGAGCAGATGGGGATAATAAGTAAGGTTAAGCCTATTAACGCTACTATTAAAGAGAAAAAGACTAGGTACGAGATTAGTGACAATTTCTTGCGGTTTTACTATACGTATCTTTATGAAGGGAACACAGAAGATCTAAGTGATGAAGAGCAGTATTTTAAAGACAATATTGCTTCTTCCTTTGTGACTTTTGTCTCTCACAGATTTGAACAGATATGCCGGACTTACTTTAGAATTCAAAAGAGCAAAGGCCTGCTTGAAGGGGTAACTGGTGTGGGTTACTGGTATTATGATGATCCTGCTAACAAAAAAAATGGAGAATTCGATATTGCTCTGAAAAGGGAAGACGGAATGGATCTTTATGAGGCTAAGTTTTATAAGGGACCTGTATCTAAGAAGATGATTAATGATGAATCCATGCAGGTAGATAGTATACCGGGTGTAAGAATATGCAATAGAGGATTCATCTCTCTGAACGGCTTTGAGCCGGACTGCGAAGGCATACCCAACCTTATAACCGGCGAGGACCTGTACAGGGACTAAGCGGCGCATACTGCAGCACAAGGCCGTCTTCCCGCGGGAAGGCGGCTTCTTCTCTCCGGGACATATCATTTTGCGGGGGATATTCCGGTATACCTTGACTTTATTCTCAGATTTGGGTATACTCTTTGCAAAGGGAGACATATATACACAATATTATGAATACAGAAGAGAAGATCAAATCGTTGCAGGAGCAGATAGATGCCCTTCCCGGAGGCAGCATAGCGCACAAGCGCATACACGGCAAGCTGTATTATTACCACAGGACTATGGTGGACGGCAAGCGCAAGGAAAAGTTTGTGGATGAGGCCCAGATGCCCGTCCTCAAGGCCCAGATAGAAAAGAGGCGCAAGCTTATTGCAGAACTCAGGGTTCTGCAGGGCAAGAAGGCTGCGCCGGTGCGCAGGGCGCCCCAGGCCAGGACATATGCGGAGCCGGTGTATACGGATGAAGGCGCAGAGAATACGGATGCAGATGCAGAGGATACGGAGGCGGAAGCGGTATACGCAGAGCCCGATCCGCTGAGTGTGCCCCCTGTCATTCCGCAGGCTGCCGTGCAGGCCGCTGTGCCGGCCGCTGTGCAGGTCCCGTATGAGTACAAGCTGAGCGTGCGCACAGGGGAAGACCTTGTGAAGTTTGCGGAGCCTGTGAAGGGCACAAAGAAGAGGGAGTGCTGCAGAAAGCTCAAGGACTTCCTGTACGGGGATGCAGACGGGAAAGTTCTCTTCCTCTGCGGACTGCGCAGGACAGGCAAGAGCACTATGATGCGCCAGGCCATAGCGGACATGGACGAGGAGAATCTCGCAAAATGCGCCTTCATGCAGGCAACACCCAAGGACGGGCTTCATGACCTGGATGCAGACCTCAGGGAGCTTGAAAGAGGCGGGTACAAGTATGTCTTCATAGATGAGATATCCTCCATGCCGGACTTCAAGGAGGCCTGCTCCCTTATAGCAGATTCATATGCCGTATGCGGGATGAAGCTGGTTCTGTCCGGCTCCAGCTCGCTGGCGTTCATAATATGCCATGACGAGGTCATGTATGACAGGTGCCTCATTCTGGACACCACATACATCCCGTACAAGGACTGTGCGGAAGTGCTGGGGGTGAAGGACCTGGACCAGTATATGATGCACGGCGGGACAATGGACCTGGGGCATGAGTCCGAAGAGGGCTTCGTGTTCGCGGATGATGCCTCTGTGGGAAGGTACGTGGATGCCTCCATACAGAAGAACATCCAGGACGCAATGCGCTTCAAGGGAGGCAGGAGCGGCGCATACGCGGATGCAGACAGTGCGGAAAGCGCTGCCGGCCCCGTGTCTTCCGTAGTGGCGCAGGAGAGCCGCGTGTTCCTCAAGGAGATCCTTGAGACGGAGTATAAGACCGGGGATCTGAGCTACATACCGGACAATCTGCTGGAGATTCTGGGCGCTGCCCTTCACTGCGATGACGTTGAGATGGAGCACAGAAGAGAGATAGAGGGGCACCTTGCCCGCATTAACTATCTGCGCGTCACGGACACCGAGTTTGCAGACCCCGCCCACAGGACGGAGTACAGGGTAATAACCACTATGCCCGGCATACGCTATACGCAGGTGAGGGACATGGTGGAGACCTTCATCCAGGATGACATGTTCGCCTCAATATCAGCCACTAAGCGCAAGAACGCGCAGGATAAGATAATGAACGAGGTTTCGAGGCACATGATGGATGACATCATCTTCATCCAGACATTAATCGCCAACCCGGACAAGAAGGTGTGCCGCTTCGGCTTTGACAGCGGCGAGTATGACCTTGTAATCGTGGATGAGAAGGAGCTCACCTGCAAGATATTCGTCATAAAGCACAGTGAGAAGACCACGCAGAAGCAGACCAGGTATCTCGTGGACGAGGACAAGCTCAAGGAGACGGAGAAGCGCTTCGGCAAGATAACGCAGAAGAGCGTCATATACCGCGGCAAGTCCGGCTACATAGGTGACATACGTTACATAAACGCAGAGGACTACCTCATGAGCCTTTAATCCGGGCTTAAGTTATGCATGCAGAAACGCAAAGCGGGCCTTAAGCGGCCCGCTTTTTTATACCGGGGCTGGCCTGAGAATTGCGCAAAAGCAGCCGGGTGCGCTGCAGCCGGATTGCAACTGCAATCTGCAGCAATCTGCAGGGGGCAGAATTGTTTGACAATCTTCCCGCAAAAGCTTAATATGAACATATCACCCTTCGGGACCGGTGCAAGAGAGAGAACAGGGGAAGAGAGATTATGGAAGATGTTGGAAACCTCCAGACAGCAAGGCTCAGCATAAAGCTTCTGGACGCCACCTTGAGGGACGGCGGCCTTGTGAATTCATTCTACTTCACGGATGACTTCGTGCGCGCACTGTACAAGGCAAACGCTGCATCCGGCGTGGACTTCATGGAGTTCGGGTACAAGTGCTCTGAGAAGCTCTTTGACGTCACCAAGTTCGGCAAGTGGAAGTTCTGCAAAGAGCAGGATATAAGGGATATCGTTGGAAACAATGATACGGACATGAAGATCTCCGTGATGGGAGACGTGGGCAGAGTGGACCTGCAGGAAGACGTAATCCCCAAGAAGGAGTCCGCAATAGACCTGTACCGCATAGCCTGCTACGTAAACCAGGTTCCCACGGCCATAGAGATGATCAATTACTGCCACGATATGGGCTACATGACCTCATGCAACATCATGGCCATCTCAAAGAACCAGGAGTCAGACCTCCGCAACGCCCTTGAAGAGATAGGCAAGTCCCCTGTGGACATGGTATACATCGTGGACAGCTTCGGCGCCCTGTACCCCGAGGAGATACGCCGCGTTGCAGACATGTACCTCGAGATCATAAACGGCAAGTACGGCAAGCAGGTAGGCATCCATGCCCACAACAACCAGCAGCTTGCCTTCGCCAACGAGATAGATGCCCTCGCCCAGGGCGTCAACTACGTGGACGGCACCGTCAACGGTCTTGGCCGCGGAGCCGGCAACTGCTTCACGGAGGCCCTCTTAGGCTTCCTCAAGAACCCCCGCTACAAACTCGAGCCCATGCTCAAATTTATCCGCGAGTACATGGTTCCCCTCAAGAAGGACGGCCTTGTATGGGGCTACGATGTCCCGTACCTCATCACCGGCCTTCTCAACATCCACCCTTATGCGGCCATAGACTTCATCAAAGCCAACCGATACGACTACGAGGACTGGATGAACCATCTCATCGGCATAGACTGACCCCATGCCTTAAGCGGCCTCATGAAGGGCCGCGCCCCGCAATATGTCTGAACCGCCCATATGCATTATGGCAACCCCAATAAGGGAGATCCACGTTCTTTTTTCTGCATATCCGGGTGTGTCCGCAGCCTCCCATGCAGCCACTGGTCTGCGTCCAGGGGAGGCTCTTTTTTGCCCTCATTGCAGGGTAGCAGAAAAGCCGCCCGGACCATGTCCAGACGACTGATTATGCCGGTATATGTTAACAAAAGAGGCCTTTGCAGAGGCCTGTACAAGCCAATATGGGCTTACTTGCAGCCGTCACAGGTGGAGCAGTGCCCGCTGCAGTGCACAACCTTCCTGCCCGTGGCGGAGTATACGGTGCCGCAGTAGCTGCGCGTTGCCACTGTGCCGCACTTTGGGCAGAGCACCTGGTCATCGTATTTTTTCACAAGCTCCTCAAAGCTGTTCCCGCACTTTGCGCACTTGTACTGTAACAGAGGCATGGTTTCATCTCCTTCTAATGTCTGAATTATACCACGTCCACAGGGCATGTGGCAAGATATTTTGCCCCAATGCAGGCCCGGATGCTGCCCGGATGCTGTCCGGATGCTGCCTGGATGCTGCCCGGATGCTGTTTTGTGCAGCCCGCAGAAAAGAATCTGAGAAAAATACCGGAAACTTTCAGTTTCAGGTTTAAAAACGGCTGAAAAGCGGGTATATAATAATATGCAAGGGCATTGCACTGCCCGCAGAATATGCCGGCCAGGGGCCGGGGATGTCATCCGGATGGCCGGGCGGCAATTTTATGCGAGTTGACGTAATTGCTTGTTTTTTAAGCGTGCGTTTGGTATAATGCATATAATGCAAGCTTTCGCCTGCTTTTTGCGGGTGTGAAATACAGGTTGTGGAAGGTGCTGCTCATGTACAGTATGACAGGTTACGGCAGAGGGGAATACAAGAAGGACGGCATAGAGGTTGCCGTTGAGGTCAAGACGGTCAACAACCGTTTTTTAGACATCGCCATCAAGTGTCCCAGATCCCTTCTGTCCTGTGATGACATGATCCGCAAGACCATACGCGAGAAGCTCACGAGGGGTCATATAGACGTCTTCATCTCATATGCGGACAAGCGCGAGAAGGAGAAGAGCTATTACCTGGATGAGCAGATATGCGCGGCGTACATAGAGGCGACCAAGAAGCTCTGCGGCACGTATCCGGACATAGCCAATGACGTGTCCGTAACCAGCATCCTCAAGTTCCCGGACGTCATAAAGGCGGATGAAACCAGCGCCGCGGATGATGAGCTCGTGGCGGCCGTCAAAGAGGCCCTTGTGTCCTCTCTGGACAAGCTCAACGGCATGAGAAAGACTGAGGGGGACAAGCTGGAAAAGGACATGCTGTCCCGCGTGGATGTTATAGAGGGGCTTGTCATGCAGGTTCGTGAGCGCGCTCCATTCGTGGTGGAGAATTACAGGGCCAAACTGGACGCAACCATGCAGAAGCTCCTTGCGGAGACGGAGATAGACGAAAGCAGAATCCTCACCGAGGTTGCCCTGTTTGCGGACAAGTGCAACATAGATGAAGAGATGACCCGCCTCGTGTCCCACATCTCCCAGTTCCGCTCCATATGCAATGAAGAAATCGTGGGCAGGAAGCTGGACTTCCTGGTGCAGGAGTTCAACCGAGAGAGCAACACCATTTGCTCCAAGTCCAATGACATAGAAGTGACCCGCCTGGGGCTTGCTCTGAAGAATGAGATAGAGAAGGTCCGCGAGCAGGTGCAGAACGTGGAGTAAGCGCAAGTGCCTTCGGCGCTTGCAGGTCCATGGCATGCGGCCCCGGCGGCCGCGGGCAGGCACTGTCTGCAAGGAGACGGGAGCCTCAAGGCAGGCTTTGCCTGCGTATGAATGAATGATGAAATGGAGGGCAGATTATGATAAATGAGCCACCCGTAGACCTGCTCATAAAGCAGCTCAGCCCGGACGGGAAAGAAGTATCCAGGTATTGCCTGTGCGTTGTTGCTGCCAAGAGGGCGCGCCAGATTCTGGAGCAGAGGGATTTTGGATCTTCCGCATACGGAATCACATACAATCCCAATCCGGCAGCCGCACCTGTGTCTGCCAAGCCCACAGAGAACGTGCTTGTGCTTGCAAGCAAGGAGATAGGAGCCGGCAAGATAAAGGCCATCAAGGACTAAAAGGCCCTTCATGGGCCTTTTGTCACCCTGCCGGGAGCAGGGAACCTTATGTACGCTGAAGTCATTGTAGACATAGCCCACTCGGATGTGGACAGAATATTCGAATACTCCTGCGCAGACGATGTGCAGCCCGGATGCCGTGTCAAGGTGCCCTTTGGCAGCCGTCTTATAGACGGGTTCGTGATGAAGGTCAAGGACACCTGCGATATAGACCCGGCGAAGGTCAGGCCAATAGCGGAAGTGTTCGACGAGGCGCCCGCGCTTGTGCCGGAATGCGTCTGGCTCACGGGCCGCATTTCCGCGCGGTATCATGTGCCCAAGGCTGCTGCCTTGAGGCTTTTTTTGCCTGCGGAAATGAGAAAGGGGAAGGTCAGGGAGCTGTACAGAAAATACGTCTCTCTTTCCGGCCAGCCCTTTGTCCTGTCCAAAACGGCAGCAAAGCAGGCGGAGGTCATTGCGTACTTAAGGGAAAAGGGAGAGGCGGAGTACACGCCCCTTTGCGAGACGTACGGCAGGGCAGCCGTGACCGCCCTGGAAAAGAAGGGCGCCGTCTCTGTGGAGAAAAAGAGGGTGGTGAGGCAGCCTGTGAAGGAAGTCACGGGCATAGACAACATCCACGAGCTCACCCCCGCGCAGATAATGGCCATAAAGTCCATAGACACCACGGACAAGATGGTAACCCTTCTGCATGGCGTTACAGGCTCCGGCAAGACGGAGATATATCTGCAGATAATAGGCCAGGAGATAGAAAAGGGCCGCACGGCCATCTTCCTGGTGCCGGAAATCTCCCTGACGCCCCAGATGCTCTCGCAGCTCCGCGCCCGTTTCAAGGGCCAGGCCGCCATACTCCATTCCGGCCTCTCTGCCGGGGAGCGCTTTGATGAATGGTGGCGCTTAAGGTCCGGCGAGGCAAAGATAGCCATAGGCGCACGCAGCGCCATCTTCGCACCCCTGGAGAACGTGGGGGTCATCATAATAGACGAGGAGCATGACTCCTCATACGTCTCAGAAACCGCCCCGAGATACTCCACAATAAGCATAGCCCTCCTTCGGGCAAGATACAACCACGCCAAGATAATCCTCGGAAGCGCAACGCCCTCCGTGGAGACATACATAGAGGGCAAGGAGGGCCGCTTCAACCTCATAACCCTGACGGAGCGCATCAACAAGAAGCCCATGCCGGAAATCATCATGGCGGACATGCGCAAAGAGGTCAAGCGCGGAAACAACAGCTCATTCTCGCAGGCATTGCGGGACGAGCTGCAGGACACGCTGGACTCCGGCAACCAGGCCATAATCTTCCTCAACAGGCGCGGGTATGCGCAGACGGTCCTCTGCAGGGACTGCGGCTATGTGGCAAAGTGCGAGGACTGTGACGTCTCCCTCACATACCATGCGGACACCAACCGCCTTTTGTGCCACTGCTGCGGCAGGGCGTACAGGATGCTGGATGAATGCCCGGAATGCCACGGCAAGCACATCCGTTACAACGGAACCGGCACGCAGAGGGTGGTGGAGGACCTGGAGAAGCTGTTCCCGCAGGCCAGGCTCATACGCATGGACAATGACACCGTCTCCGGCAAGGACGGGCATTACAGGATTCTGCAGAAGTTCGCAGCCCATGAAGCGGACATACTTGTAGGCACGCAGATGATAGCCAAGGGCCACGATTTCCCGTCCGTAACCCTTGTGGGAATACTGGATGCGGACCAGAGCCTGCAGTTTTCTGACTACCGCAGCGGGGAGCGCACCTTCCAGCTCATAACCCAGGTGGCAGGCCGCTCCGGCCGTGCAGGCGCAAGGGGCAAGGTTGTCCTGCAGACATACAACCCGTCCAACTACATCCTGCGGTACGCCGCGCGCTATGACTATACCGGCTTTTTTGAGAACGAGGTCCGCATACGCAAGGCCACCCTGTTCCCGCCGTTTGCAGTCATTGTGCGCATCATGGTGACATCCGAGTCCCAGGAAAAGGCCCAGGACGCCGCAAAGGCAGTGAACGCAAAGATTATGGACCTCAAGAAGGACCACGAGGATGACTTCCTCTTCGCCCGTGCCCTCTGGGCGCCCGTAAAGCGCATGGAAAAGAAGTTCCGTCTCCAGATTCTCATGCGCATGTACAACTCCAGCCTTCTTCCGCAGATATATGACATCTGCGCCTCCGCAAACTCCGGGGATGTCTTCGCCTATGTGGAGGAGAACCCTGCAAACCTCAACTGAAGCCCCCTCCCGGGGCACCGCATCCGGTCCGTTGAAAGGGCCGTCCCAAACAGGAATCCCCCACATGTCCTGAGGCACAAAATGCCGGAATATGTGTTCTGCTTCCAGATATAATACGTATCCTCGGCCCCAAAAGGGCCAAGGGGAAAAGGAGCCGCCGTATGGCCGTACGCATAGTATTGCAGACAGGCAACACCCTTTTGAGGGAAAAGAGTAAGCCCGTCAAAAACTTCAGCACGCCGGAGCTTGAGAAGCTCTTCGATGACCTTCATGACACGCTGTACGCAGAGGACGGCGCAGGCCTTGCCGCGCCCCAGATAGGCGTCCTGCAGAGGGCTGTGGTCATAGACGCGGAGGACAATTACTTCGAGATGGCCAACCCCGTCATAATCTCCACAAAGGGGGAGCAGACCGGAGCGGAGGGCTGCCTGTCCGTAAAGGGCAAGCAGGGAACAGTCACCCGGCCCATGAAGGTAAAGGTGGAGTACAGGGACCGCAGCGGCCGCAAGCATACCCTCACCGCGGAGGGCTTCACCGCCCGTGCCGTGTGCCATGAGCTGGACCATCTGGACGGCATCCTTTATACGGACATAGCTTCAGAGGTCCATGACCTCACCCCGGAGGAATGACACAGCAATCATGATTCGCATATGCCGCTGCAAAGCGGCATAAGTGTCAATAGAAGAGACAAGCCGTCGCGGCGGCAGAAACGGAGGATGATACATGAAGATAATATTTGCCGGATCTCCGGAGTACGCCGTGCCTGCGCTGGACCGGATAGTGCAGTCCGGACGTGATGTTGTGGCCGTAATAACCCAGCCGGACAAGCCAGCCGGCCGCAAAAAGATCATGACGCCCACACCCGTGAAGGCATATGCAGTTGCCCACGGGATACCCGTTATAGACCTGCCCAGAATCCGCACTCATGTGCAGGAAGTGGCAGCCTTTGCGGCAGATCTCATGATAACCTGCGCATACGGCCAGATACTCTCCAAAGAGCTCCTGGACCTGTTCCCTTCAGGGGTCTGGAACCTGCACGCATCCCTTCTTCCCAAACTCCGCGGGGCATCCCCCATACAGTCCGCCATCCTGGAAGGCTTTGAATATACCGGGGTTACCGTAATGAAGACGGAGGAGGGCCTGGACACCGGTGACATCCTGCTTGTGAAGCGCATCCGCATAGGCAATGAGACATGCGGGGAGCTCTCCCAAAAGCTCTCTCTTCTAAGCGCGGATGCCGTAACAGAGGCCCTGGAGTACATAGAAAGCGGAGACACGCAGCTCCTTATCCAGAATGAGTACAGTGCCACATACTGCAAAAAGGTCTCAAAGGAGGACGCCAGGCTGGACTTCACTCTTCCCGCTGCGGAAATCATACGGCGCGTAAAGGCATACAGCCCGGACCCCTGCGCATACTGCGCGCTTAACGGCACCGGCCTCAACATCCTCAATGCAGACCTCTGCCCCGCAGAGTCATCCGCAGGCGCGGATGAGCCGGACGGCACATACAAGCCAGGCGAAGTTGTCCGTGCGGACAAAAAGGGCATCATTGTGGCCTGCGGGCAGGGCATGATATGCCTTACGGTCCTGCAGCAGGCAGGCGGGAAGGCCATGAAGGCTGCGGACTTCGTGAACGGAAGAAAGATAAAGGCGGGAGACATCCTTGAATAATCCCCTTGCAGAACCGTATCTCATACTCTCCAAAGTGTACCTAGACGGCAAGTACTTGAAGCAGGCCATTGCGGAGACGCAGACAGACCCCACGCAGCGCGCGAGGGTCATTAAAGTATGCTACGGGGTGCTGGAAAAGGATGTGTTCCTGGATTACATAATCTCCAGAAACACAGGGAAGATGCCCAGAGGGGGCATAAAGCTCATATTAAAGATTGCCCTGTACATGCTGGAGTTTCTGGACAAGCATGATTACATGGTGGTGGATTCCGCCGTGCAGCTTGCCAAAAAGGCGGGCAAGGGCGGGGCCGCAGGCTTCGTTAACGCATTCCTGCGTGCATATTCAGTGCCTCCGCTTCCGGAGAGCGCCTCAGAGCGCCTCTCCGTACAGGCCTCCGCTCCGCTGTGGCTTGCAAAGCGCATCCGCCGCACATACAAGGACGAGGCCTTGGACATCCTGTCCGCTCCCTCTCTGGGCCAGTGCGTGCGCTTCGTGAGAGGGGAGGAAGAGTACCTTTCCAGAGAGCACATATGCACGCCTTTTGAGCACACATACATCTTTCCAAGCTTCATGAGGGATGACAACTTCTTTGCAGGCTCCTACACATTCCAGTCCGCAGGTTCCGTGGCCATATGCAGCCAGGTAGAAGGAAGCCCGGATGGGCTCCTTCTGGATGCATGTGCGGCACCCGGCGGCAAGTCCGTGTTTCTGTCCCCAAAGTTTGCCCGCATAACTGCGCAGGAGATACATCCGCACCGCACACAGCTCATACTGGACTACGCCTCGCGCATGGGAGTGCAGAACATCACGGCAGTGACAGGGGATGCAACGGAGTATAATCCTGCATACGGCAGCGCATATGATGCCGTCCTTTGTGATGTGCCCTGCTCCGGGAGCGGGGTCATTAACGAGAACCCGGACATAAAGCTCTTCCGCAAGGAGGCGGACATAGCCTCATTGAACGAAGTACAGCTTAAGATACTCACAAACTGCGCCTCATACGTAAAGCCGGGCGGCATGCTGTACTATACCACATGTTCCGTTCTTCCGGAGGAGAATGACAGCATAATATACGCCTTTCTGGAAAACACCAGGGGCTTTGCCCCTGTCCGCGGGGAATGCCCTTTAGCCCACAGGGAGACCAGGTACGGCATGCAGTTCCTGCCGCACATATCCCTTGGGGCGGGGTTCTACATATGCGCAATGAAGAGGGAGAACGCATGAAAGAGATACTGCAGGACCTCACATATGACGAGTTATGCGCCCTCATGTCTTCCCTTGGAGCGGAAAAGTTCCGTGCGTCCCAGGTGGCGCAGGGGCTTGCGAAGGGCAAGAAAATCACGGACATTAACATCCCCAAAGCCCTCAAAGAGAAGCTTTTGGAGCGCTGCGAGGATGAGCCCGTGAAAATCCAGGAGACCTATACCGGCTCAGACGGCACTGAGAAGTACCTCTTCCGGCTTGCAGACGGGAACATAATAGAGGGAGTGCTGATGAAGTACAAGTACGGCAACACGCAGTGCGTCTCCACACAGGTGGGCTGCCGCATGGGCTGCAGATTCTGTGCCAGCACGCTTCACGGTCTCACCCGCAACCTTACCGCAGGCGAGATTCTCTCCCAGGTGCTTGCAGTAAACGCCCTCCATACGGACGGCAAGGCAAGGGGGGTGACCAACATAGTGCTCATGGGCAGCGGCGAGCCTCTGGACAACTATGACAGCACCATCCGCTTCATACGAAACGTCTCCTCTGCAACGTCCCTGAACATCTCGCCCCGCAACATATCCCTGTCCACATGCGGCCTGGTGCCCCAGATGTACCGCCTGGCAGACGAAGGGCTGCCTGTAAACCTCACCGTATCCCTGCATGCCACAACGGACGCAGAGCGGGCCCGCACCATGCCAATTGCCAGCAAATACACCATCCGGCAAATCCTGGATGCCTGCTCCAACTACTTCAGCAAGACGGGCCGGAGATACATCTTTGAGTACTCCCTCATAGACGGCGAGAACGCAGAGCCGGAAGACGCCAAAGCCCTAATCCAGCTCCTCAAGGGCCGTCCCTGCCACGTAAACCTCATCCGTCTCAACGAAGTGAAGGAGCGCACCCTCCGTTCCGCCACGGAACGCAAGGCCCAGGCCTTTTTAAAGACCCTCACAGAGGGCGGCATCTCTGCAACAATCCGGAGGCAGATAGGCGCAGACATAGGCGGCGCCTGCGGCCAGCTCCGTGCCAGCTATCTCCACACCAGAGACACCAATGGCAATGAGTCTCCGGATGAATAACACCATATGACAAACAGCCCCGGATTCGCTCCGGGGCCTTGTTGGCATTATTCAGTTGTTATGTTACTGGAGTACTTTCATGTACTGCAGCAGGGACGTGACGTCTTTCGTTTTTCTTTTCCCGATGAGGAAGAATCCCTGCTCCCCGTAGAATTTCTTGAGTGCTTCGATATCCTCACATTCAAGAAATACTGTGCTACCACCCATTTCGTTGTGAAGATGCCTTACCTGCCCGAGAGCAAAGTTCATGAGCTCAGAGCCCTTGAATTCTGCCTTAACATCATCAGACAACGCATCGTTCTTTGCAAACTGAGCGATGAGCAAAGATGCCATGACCTTTGTGCTGCCACCTTCGACAGGCGTGCGTGCAAAACGGGAGAGGATCTCTTCTGTTTCTGCATCCGGTGCTGTCTCGGGCTTCGCCAAGGACTTGTTTGCCAAGGTGAAGTATCCAAGTATGAGCGGAGATGCAGCCTTTGAAGAAGGTTCATCCGAAGATGAGCCATCTGTGCCTAACACAAGATATGTCACTGCCGTTTTCTTTTTTGCAAAGCCTATGGCCTTATACCGTATGAAAGCTTCCACGTCTGGATTTTTGGGACAGGAAAAGTTCTTAAGCAATTTTTTTAATGCAGAACCTTCCATATGTCTTAAAAGATCCATGATGCTGATTTTAACAAACGTCATCCCTAATCTTCAGACTTATAGACTCCGCAGCTGGTTAAGAATTCGCGTAATTCTTCCTTTGTGGAGCAGGGGCTTTCTGCATCCTTCTCGGAATCAAACCCTTCGTATTCCTCGAATTCCTTGAGCTTTTCAGCAAGAATCTTCATTCCCTCAGGATCATTAATAACAATGGGGTCAAAGATGCTTGATGTCGCCATAATGGTCACCTCCTTTGGACGACTATACAAATTATATTAACTTTTGAGTGGATACGCAAGCTTAATTTTGTGTGATGTTCCCTGGCCAGCCGATAGCGGCGTTTTCTGGGCTTGTTTGCTTACGCCATTCTAATTGCTCATAATGAGCATAATGCCCTTATTGCAGAGCTGTTGCCCTACACTATATTATATAAACTCAAAACTTCCGTTTTAAAACATCTTCTGCAAAGTACACAGTTTTTTTTTTTCAGGCGTTTATAAAAATAGCGGAATATATGCATATAACGGCCATTTGCATCCCGGAAATTTGTTTTTTTTGAATAGTGAAAATCATGCGGTGATTGAGTGAAAACTGTGTGAATGCAGTTCAATGGCACATGCTGCCTGCAATCAACCGGTCTGTAACATCCTAAACAAAATCACTGCAGGTTCTGTTTGCCGGCCATATCCATACCATTCTTAAGGACCCAGATCATCGACATCCTTTAAGAATTCACATACCTCCTTATAAGTCAGGCAAGGACTATCCGTGTTTTCATCTTCATCGGGAATTTCCGTTTCCTCGAATTCCTTGAGTTTTTCAGCAAGAATCTTCATTCCCTCAGGATCATTAATAACAATGGGGTCAAAGATGCTTGAAGTCGCCATAATGATCACCTCCTTCGGACTACAGCATTATTATATAGGCTGACAAATGAACAGGCAAGCATAATCCGGCGGTTATATCCCCTGCCAATACCGAATGGCGTCTTTTTGGAGTGGCTGGGCACGCCATTTTGCTGTTTGCAGCAGACAGGGTGCCTGTATGTGCGCAGGCTCTGCAGGCGGGGCAGGCTCTGTGGCAGGCGATGTCTGGCGGATGCAGCCGGGATGCCTGTTATCCGGGCAAAAAAAGTCCGGCATCAGATGCCGGAAGAAAGTAGCAGGTTCAGTTGCTGCTTTGAAGGGCTTCGCAGATGGCGTTGACGGTCCGCTCTATATCCAGGCTGTCACAGCCCACGGTTATGTCCGCATACTTCTCATACAGGGGAGTGCGTTCTCTGTACAGGTCCTCAAAGGTCTCGCCCCTGGTGCGCATTACCACGCCGCGGGTTAATATGCTTTTGCCCTTAAGGCGCTTTTCAAGGGTCTCAAGGCTGGTTTCAAGATACACGACCGTCCCTTCTGCACGGAACCTTTCCATGGCCCTTGTGCCGTACACGGCACTCCCGCCGGTTGCTATGATGCTTCTGTGGACGTCTATGGAGAGGTTGACGCTCTCCTCCAGCTGTATGAAGGCCTCCGGTCCGTCTGTGGCTATTATGTCCGCAAGCAGACGTCCGGATGTGCGCTGTATGACGAGGTCTGAGTCCACAAAGTCATATCCAAGAGTCTTTGCAAGCAGCACGCCGGCCGCACTCTTGCCGGAGGCAGGCATGCCTATTAAGATTATGTTGTCCATCCTGTGCCTCTTGCATGCAGCCGCCTGTGTCTCATGTGCGCCGCATGTCTTGGAGACACTTTAACACCGCAAGGGGAGGAATGTCAAATGTTCCCCGCCGTATAAAATCATCCGGGGCCCTCACTCGGACCAGGGGGCAGATCTGCGGGCGCGGAAGAGGGACTTTAAGGCCTTTGCCGGAGGGCCAAAATTGTCCCTGCAAATGTCCGGTATTGCTTGCTTTAATACCCCTGCAAATGGTATACTTGGAGCAGAAAAACACGAGGCCGGACAGAGAGAATATGAATGTGAAGATAGCGCCGTCCATCCTTTCCGCGAACTTTGCGGCAATGGGGGAGGCGGTACAGAAACTGGAACGCTGCGGAGCGGACATGATACACTGTGATGTCATGGACGGAAGTTTTGTGGGGCCGATTACCTTCGGCGGGCAGATGATAAAGGCCATACGACCCATAACCTCGCTTCCCCTGGACGTGCATCTCATGATAGAGCATCCGCAGACCCAGATAAAGTTTATAGCCGAAGCGGGCGCGGACATCATAACCGTGCATTACGGCGCGGGCAAGAAGGTCTCTCCCCATTATCTGGAAGACACCCTCAAGATGATTAAGTCATACGGTATAAAGTGCGGTGTTGTAATAAACCCTGACGTGCCGGACGAGGCCATATTCCCGTTCATCAAAGAGATAGACATGCTGCTTCTTATGTCCGTCTTCCCCGGATACGGAGGGCAGAAGTTCATTCCTGAGGTCATGGAAAAGCTCACCCAGGCCCGCGCATACGCAGACTCCATAGGCTGCACAAATCTGGACATAGAAGTAGACGGAGGGGTAACCCTTTCCAACGCAAAGGACATAGTGAAGGCGGGCGCCAACGTGCTTGTAGCCGGTTCCGCGGTCTTCAAAGCCCCGGACATGGCCGCCGCCATAGCGGCCCTGAAGGCCGTATAACCCTCATGAAAGGCATTTTACTTCTCAACGGAGAACCCTATCCCGGCGCCATCCCAACGGATGACGCCTATACCATATGCTGTGACGGCGCATACCGCTGGGCCAAGGACAGGGTGCATATAGATGAGACCATAGGAGACATGGATTCCGCAGGCGTTATCCCGTCCCCGGCCCCCAAGGCCATCTATCCCACAGACAAGGACTACACGGACGGCGAACTGGGCCTTGCAGTTCTTATGCGGCACGGCTGCTCCCCCATACTCATATACGGCGGCTCCGGCGGGCGTGAGGACCACTTCATAGGCAACCTGCATCTCCTGTACAAGGCTCACTCCGCAGGAATCCCCTGTGCCATGATATCCGGAAGATCCTTAATCTTCCCCATGTCCGGCAGGACTCCCTTGGGGCGCTTCTGCGGCAAGACACTTTCCGTACTGCCCTTTAGCGGGGACATCTCCGTTCTTTCCTGGCAGGGCCTTAAGTACCCTTACCCTGAAAAGATCTCATACGGTGAGTGCAGGGGCATATCCAACATATGTACGTCTGTTGACGCATATCTGGACATCCAGGGCACAGCACTTATCATAGTCTCCGGCGGAGACTGACGCGCATAGAGCAGCGGTGGAAGAGGGGCCCACAGCGGCAAACGAGCACATATAACGGAAGTTTGTATAAGAAAAGGACAGCAACAAGTGCTGCCCTTTTCATATTGTGTGTGTTGGTGAGTGAACTAAGTTTGTAAGAGAGGTTAGGCGTTGTAATCCATAAGCTCCAATGCAACGCCTACTATAGCAGACCCATATGGATATACAAAGTATACGATTGTGTCTTCGTCTGTGAAATACTGTTCATCCTTTTGAATTTCGATTGCTCCCATTAGGCCCAATAAAGAATTGCAGTCGGAAGCGGACATATTCTTAAACGTGTTATTTGTCCAAGGGAAAAATATCTTGCCAGTGTTGGTCATGAAGATAGGAATATTTGAACCTACAAGCTGTTCAACTGTTTGGTTGCCGAGTTTCTGATTAAGCTCTGCGTTAATCGCATTGTTTATAAGGGCGGTATAGTATTCCTGGGTACCTTCTGTTGCGCTGTAGTTCATAGAATCGTCCAGATGAAACGCCGTACTGTTACCATATGAAAAGTCTCCGTATAAATAGCCGTCATATCCACCTTCTTCTTTAACAGCTGATACATAGTCTATGTCCGTTATTGCGAAATACAGATTAAATTTGCCGTCTTCTGTAAGGTATGTCTTGCCGTAAGCCTCCAGATATTCATCCATGCTCTTAATTGGAGCTATGGCCTTGTCTATGCCTCTGAGGGTGAACCAGGCCTCATCACCTGTCATGTAGTTCTCAGCAATCGTGTCTTTATCCATAGTGACGCCGGCGTAGCAGTAGCCGCTGGTATTTGTTTCGTTGCGGCATGAAGCTATGGATATAGGGCCGCCGAATCTCTCGAGATCACAGTTTGTGAAGGAGTTCTTTGCGGACATGTATGCCGTTATCGCGCCGTTATAGCAGTCAAATACCTTTGTGTCTTTAACTGTGAACCCTTCATATGCGCTGTCTGTATACTCGCTGTAGAAGGCCATGCGCTGGTTCTTTATAATGCAGTTAGTAACATCTATATGGGTTGTATCGCATCTCAGGAACTGGAGAGAGCCTATGGTTTTGCCTTCTGTATCACTCAGAAGTCCTGATGTGTTGCCTATTGATTCAACATTCTCAAAGGTTACAGATGAAGCAACCGTTGCGTTATTCCTTGCCGCATTGGTTTTCCCGTTGAACACGAAGGCAATTTCACTGCCGCCGTAGTACATGCCGGTGTAATTTGCTGGATAGTAGAAGTTATCATAATCTGTGCAGGTTATGGCGAGGCTTATCTGGGATAAATCTATGTTGAACAGATTGCCGTTGAAAATGAAATTCTCATCTGTGCCTAAATAGTGCGCGTACAGGAAGGACCAGTCTCTGATTGAGCCCACAAGCTCATCATAGTCTGCACTGTATTTATTTGCTGCAGCCTGTGCTTCTTCTTTACTCACAAAATACGCTGAAGGGATATCTGACTGTGTTACCGTGAGATCTGAATGGATGAAAATTCCGTGAACGGGCACAAGGCCGGACTCATCTGCTCCGTTTTCTTTAAGGAAGTTTTTCCAAAGATCTCCCATTACGACATTATCTGTAAGGACAGGGGCGCCGGTGGTTGAGTCAAGGCCAGTGTACCAGGAAGCTGCTTTGGGCTTGCCAAGCTCATATTCACTGGCGTTAAAGTTATCGTTCACAAGGCTTATTCTGCCGAGATCCTTCGGTGTATATACATTGTAGCCGTCCTCAACCTTTACCTCCATGGAGTAAGCAGTTATGTTTTGGTTGCTGGAGTAAAGCGCGGGTGTTACGGATACTGTAAAGACCTTGCCGATGGCATTTTCAGTGAACTGGAAGCTGGATCCGTTTACGGTGACATATTCATTGTCTGTGTTAAGATCTGAGCCGTTGTATTTAACGGATGAAGTAACAGCAGGATTGTACATGTATGCCATGCTGCCGGAGTCTGATGAGCTGGCGCCGCTCTTCCGCAGAAGGAGAGAAGGAGAGAATACAAACGGATTGTCATCTCCGACTTCGTAATATTCCGGTTTCTCATAGAAGTTGTTTTCGTCTCTTTCTGTGGATGTATCCACTCTTGCAGTGTTCTGGGTGTATGTTGTGTAGAGTGAAGGAGCAGAAGCCTGGATGAGTGAGAAATCCTTTTCCACGTCAGATGTTACCGTTACGGTCATTCCAAGGTCGTAAGTATTGTCGTCTTCAACAAGCTTGCATGAGATGGGGTATTCGCCCTCGGTCATGTTGGAGCCGTTTCTGTTTACAGCGTTATTATAGAAACCTTCCGTGTAGACTATGAAATCCGCACTGGTACTGGACGTATAATTGCTGTCCTCAAAGACGAAACTGCTGAGCGTTTTGGATGTGCCGTCACTGTATGAGACCTTAATGGTCATAGTGATGTCGGAGAAGTTGATTTCTTCATCCGTGGTGTATACGCCGGACAGGTTTGTTGACTGGAGTGAAACGGTAGTGCCGGATGTGTCTTCATCATCATTGCATCCGGAGCATGCGGGCAGGATGAGAAGCGATGCAAACGCCAAAGACATTACTGTGGCAGTAATCTTAAAACCTGTTTTCATATGATTGTTGCCTCCTGAGGGGCCAAGGCTCCAGGCTTAGGCCCGATATGGATTTAGTTTGTATGTGATAGGGTGCGCAAAACAGATGCGCAGACCTTGAAGTGCAAAACCGGCAGTGTTAAACCGGGGAGCCTTTGAACTCTGCGGATATTCCGTTAGTGTCAATGGCGGTTATGAACAGATAATAAGGACAGAGGCTTGGGCTCCGCCGCCGTCTGTGGCCATGATGGTGAGGGTGAGGCTTGCAGGCACGAGGAATGTAACTTCACCCATGTCGCTGACCATTACAGAGTTTTCATCATGTTCTGCATTCTCATCAAGGTAGTTGATGTCGGCAAGGGAGAAGGAAACAGCCTCCGGGTCCGTGGCATCGTCCGGGGCATAATCATACTGTACGATAACGGATCCGAATCCTTCTTCAGCATCATAGTCCACGAGTATGTAATCTGTTCCCGCGATGGAGTAGGTGTCGTTGGTTATCGTTATGCTCGTGATGTAGGTCTTGAACTGGCCGTTGTCCACGGCCTGGCCCCAGAAGGATATGGCAAAGAAGGAGACAATGCAGATTATGACAACGAGGAAAATGGATGACTTCTTCATTCTTTATCCTCCCCGAACCCGTACATTGTTCTTGATCTGAACCAGAAGGTCACGAATCTGTATGCGAGGAAAATGGCGGCTATAACCAGCACCCTTACATACGGAAGATTGCCTGTGTCCGTGAGGAAGAAGAGCACCAGGCCCAAAGCAACGGCGCTTAAAATGAACGAGAGCACGACGGACTTGGCCTCGCTGGGGGTTGAGGCAGCGGCGCCGGATGTCTTGAATGCCTCTATCCTCGGATGCGTGAAGTCCATCTCGGCGCTCCACAGTATGTGGCCGAAGCATATGAGCAGCATGAAGACGGCAAGCAGGATGCCGTCCAGGGTTGCCATGTCCGCCATGATCATGAAAATGACGCATGAGGGAACAACCATGAGAATGGTTGCGAAGAAGCTGTAGGCAAGCCTTGAGAAGAGCATGGGGAAGGGCTTCTGCGGCATGGCGCTCCTAAGAGGCAGCGATTCCCCGTCCCTGCTGTATATGGAAGCCGTCCACACATTGCTTGACGTGGCCAAAAGAAGCACAATCATCACGTTGAAGGCCACTATCATGTAATCGCCCAGAGTCCTTGTGGCTATGGCTGAGTAGACGGTGTTTATGAGAACCGTAACGCACGGTATTATTATGATTGATGCAACCGTTGAGCCCAGGACGCCTCCTGCGCGGAGCAGCCTCAGGGACTCATATACGCACGAGGAAGCGAATCCGCCGCGCTTGCGGTTCCTCGCCGGCTTGTTCTCTTTTTCTCCGGAGTCCGTGTACTGCGGCACTGCCACACGGTTGTAAAGGTAATGGGAGATGAGGTAATTGAGACCTGCAAGCACGATGATGCAGCCTATGAGAATAAGGAACACCGCCCATGAGTACTTGGACCAGAATATCAGATCGGTTCCGTCATACCTCCCGCACAGGAACAAGGTGAAAGCGTAGAAGATATAAAGATGAGTCTGGAACCAGCTTAAGGCATTGCGCAGCGTCTGGGAGATGGCAACCCAGTTCTTGATGAGGTTGACGTCATCGGGTATGATGCCTATTATCCATACTATGAACCACACCGCAAGGCCCAGGATGACCAGCACGCCGATGAGCTTTGCCGCAGTGAAGCGGTTGAAGAAGCGCACCACGTAGTGGATGGGGATGGACAGAAGCCCTGCGAAGAGAACCAGGAACACAGTGAATATGGCAAGCATCACAATGATCCATATGTACGCATACCACTTCAGGGAGGCTAAAATGGCGTACGCTATGAACACCGGAACAAGGAACAGAAATGTTCTCCTCATCTCGTTTATGAGGTACACCGCAAGCTTGGAGAAGAACAGTGTTTCGGAGGACGCGGGAAGCGCGAACAGCACGGCGTTGTCCTTGCTCTGGAACAGGTTCTTTGAAAGGGAGACGGTGCAGGTTATGATTGAGAAAAGAAACATGACCGCAAAGACTACGGACATGACCCCCACAGGCAGGCGCCCTAAGGGAGTGAAGAGATTGAAGTACTGGCACATCCACAGGATGACATACGCCACAACGCACACGACAGCAAACTCCAGCACAAACTGGAGGACCTTCAAGGCCATCCTCTTTGCGCTCTTCAAGAACGAGATATCCATTTTTTCTTTCAGCTGCATTAAAAACAGCGTGCGGAACTGATCCATTCTTGTCCTCTGTCTGTGTGCTCCGCATGTCCCTGCAAGGTGCATGCGCCTTTGTGCTTCCTGTTCTGTATATCGCCGCACTGAAGCGGCCTGCATGCCGCAGCATAGCGGCTTTATATTGCGCCAAATGGCGTTATATGCTTATGCTTTGTACATCCGGTGCCCGGAATCACTGGCCTGCCGGACTCATTTCTCAGCAGCGTCCGTGGCATCTGCCTCCTTGTCCTGTCTGGACTTTTTGGGGCGGTTGAAGAACAGTCCGCCGGCATGAGGGGTCTTTTTCCTGGGGCCGTCTTCGTCCGGGTAAGGGGAGTGTCCTTCGTTATGCTCTTCTATGACCTGAAGATAGAACTGCTCCAGAGTCTCTCCCTGGGCCTTGAGGTCCTTTATGTTGACCTCAGCTATTATGTGGCCGTGCTTTATGATAAGGACCCTGTCGCATACCGTCTCCGCCACGTCCAGAAGGTGTGTGGAGAAGAAGACTATGTTGCCCTGGTGCGCGTGGTCTTTCATGCACTCCTTGATCTCATACACGGAGTTGGGGTCCAGGCCGGTCAAAGGCTCATCCAGTATCCACAGCTTGGGATTGTGGACAAGGGCGGACATGATGGCAACCTTCTGCTTCATGCCGTGTGAATATGAGGATATCCTTGCGTCTATGGCGTCCTTCATGGAAAGCTTCTCCAGAAGGTCATCCAGGCGCGCATCCCTTTCCGCCTTGGAGATGCCGTACAGGTCCGCAACGTAGTTTATGTACTCGCGGCCGGTGAGGTTCTCATACAGGGCATAGTGGTCCGGGACGTATCCTATCTGGGCCTTGGCCTCCGCAGGCTGCTTGGCTATGTCATACCCGTTGATCTCTATGGTGCCTGCAGTGGGGGGCTGGATGCCCACAACGCACTTTATGGTTGTGCTCTTGCCTGCTCCGTTTGCTCCGAGGAAGCCGCATATCTGCCCTGAAGGCACTTCTATGTCCAGGTCATGAGTGGAGTAGAAGGTGTTGCGGCCGTACCGCTTGGAAAAGTTCTTTATAACCAGTTTGTCTTTAGTCTCTTCGTTCATACAGTCTCCCGGGCGCTTTTTGCCGTACTGCTGGCAGAGTGCGTACTCCTCAACCTTGATGTCCCTGTATCTCTCTTCGGCGTTGAGATATATGTCCTGCGCATGGAAAATCCATATCAGGACGCCGTACCATATTGCACAGAACGCCGCATACGCAAACAGGTATATAAGCTGGTATGCGTACATGAACGTGAGCTCCAGATTCCCCAGTGTTACGGTCCATACAATGTTTTTGAGGCTCTCCGCGCCCAGCACGGACATTATCACCGTTCCGTTTGTGAAGAAGAAGTCCACGCTGGTCTCATACAGGGCGCTGAACCATGCGTTCACGAAGTTTATGACCAGGAAGTACGCGGCGTACACTATCAGCGAATATAAGAAATCCCGCACTTTCGGGCGCTCGTACACGCCCGTAAAGACGGCAAGAAGAGGAAGCGCGAAAACAGCGATGTGGTTGATCCAGAACCTCATCACATCCGGCGAAAGGGCGCCGAGCTCTGAAGCCGTGTTGGGCACGAACATTGCAAAGACGGCTCCTGCGACACCTATGAACAGGGTGAAGTAGTACAGCCAGTTGATGCGGAACATGAATACCACGGGAAGCACGAACAGAACGGCGCAGCACAGATGCAGCGGCCAAAGGGACGGCTCCGCGAACCTTGAGAAGTCATAGTCATACAGGAATGATACAAGCGCCGCCAGGGACATGTACAGCAGCACCATCCTCACGAACTCCCTGTCGTGCCTTCTCAGGATCATATACATTATAATAAACACTGCCACCGCAATGTACAGGTACAGGCGGTGGTAGAATGCGAAGCCGGTCGTGAAATAGTAGCCCATGTTGCCGAACAGGGACTGAAGGGTGTAGGGGGGAAGCGACACAATCAGAACGACCGGCAGGAACACCAGATAGTCCTTAAGCTGGCCCTTTGCCACAAGGAACCTCTTGTCCGCCCACAGCGTGTGCAGCGACATGCAGAAAATTATGGCCACTTCCACGGCCATGAACGCAGACACGTAGTCCATGCTGTACGACCCCGTAAAGGTGTACGCTGTCCAGCGCAGGAACACGATGTTAAGCACGGAGGATATCAGGCAGAACGTCTTGGAGAGGTTGTGCATGAGCGGCCTGTGCTCAAAGTACGGATATATCTCCGTGACAGTAATGGACGCAATCTCCAGCCATACGCAAATGGATGCCATTGCGCACACAAAGCCTGACTCAAACGGATTATTGGCCCCCACAGCAGCAACATCCGCAAGAAGAGACCCCTTGGACCCGAAGTACCTTATGAAAAACACAACACAAAGAAGTCCCGAAAGGACTTTCAGGACTATGCTTATGTGTTTTTCCACCCAGCTCCTGAACACCACATACAGGGCGATGATTACGGCAGCTGTCAAAAGGCAGATGAGATAACTCATTTCAGGTCTCCACTTTCATCTAACACACACAAACAGGGCAATACTGCTGCATATTCCGCACCCTTCCGGCACGGATGCCCTCTCACATACCCTGCAGCCGGCCTCACACAGACGTCTCTGGACCCATAACCGGCACATATCTGCCCACACAGCATGATTATGCTGCATATACGGCAACTTTGCTTAACTCTGTCATTATATAACCAACAAAGCGTCTCTGTCTACAAAAATCTAGATAAATTTTATGATATTGCTGTGAAAATTTGAGCAATAATGCATGAAATTTCATCTGGTTTGAACACAAACATATGTTCATACTCCGTAAAATGCAATACAAACTGCAAAAAACCGCCGGAAGATATGCAATTATGCCCGCCCGCGGGAGGCCTTCATCCCGCTGCCCGATTCCGGCATGCCTGCGGTCCGGGCGTGACCGGCGGCTTTTGCGGCGCAAGCGGCAAATGTGCCTGCCTGTTCTGCCCCGGGGGTGATACAATACCCGCTGTTGACGCAAAGGCCCGCACATATGGGGCCGCCAGGGAGATGCCGGCATGGGAAAAACAGCGGTTAAAATCACACTCTGCATATGCGCCTGCGCGATGCTGGGGTCCGTCTGCTTCACAGGCGCATGCGTGCATGAGTGCACGGACGGTGACGCGTCAGCTTTTGCGGAAGGCATTGCCGGCACCATCGCATATGACGGTTCTTACACAGGAACTGCAGCTTCCGGGGACATTGACACCGTAACCTCGAACGGAGAGAAGGAGACGGACAAAGACACAGGCAGCGGCGTGGTTACATATGATGCATCCAGCGGGCCGTTGTTCTGAAGTCCACGGGAAGCGGCATTGACGATTATTGCATGTACTACGTCATAGGAGAAGACGGCAGCCTTAATGAGTACACCCAGGCAGGGGACAGAAAGTCCAAAGCGGCCAGCCCGGCAAACGGCACGTACAGCATCTGCACAGGCCTTTCCGAACTGCTTCATCTGGCCTGTGTCCCGTTAGACGGAACAATAGACGGCGTGAAGAACTGCATGCTCGCGCGCGGGCTCACGTCATCCTGTGACATCACGGACAGCATGCTCAAGGTGAGCGGCAGCAAATTCACTCTCACATACTCTGCGGAAGGGACTCTCAGCTCTGAGTCCCTCACTGTCTCATACAAGTCCGGCAAGCGGGGGCTCGACGAGATGAAATACTCATACGAATACGTTTACAGCAGGGAAAACTATTCCATGGTCATGACCACGTCCGGCACAACCGGGATTTCGTATTCATACTCATCCGGCATGATGCCGGAGAGCTTCGGCGACTTCACATAAGCCACAGCCCAAAGCATTATCATATCTGCGCAAAAGCTCCTCTTTCCCGGGGAGCTTTTCCTGCGTTCGGAATTTGTAAAATTAAGTCTCACTTTTCAGATAGACATCCCCGCCCGGAATTCATATAATGGCCGCATTGCCTTAAGGGGAGGCCATGTAATGAACGCAGGAACAGATGAAAACATGCCGGAGATGCTGTCATTGAAGGAAGCATGCCGCATGCTTGGCATATCCTTAGCCACAGGACGCAACTGGGTCAGGCTTGGCAGGCTTATGCCCGCAGGGAAAGAGGGCAGGTCTCCTGTGTTTGACCTCTCCGCCATAACCGCCCTCAAGGCCTCACTTGAGACCGGCACCGTCACAGCCCTTAAGAGCCGCCGCAACAAGAAGTATGTCTCCGGCAACGGCATATACGGCTCGTATCTGGACCCGGACAGCAGCGGCGTGCGCTCTGTTGCGGCCACGCTGGAGTACATAGAGGGCAGCAATGCGGAGATGACAGACAGTCTTATTCGCACCATACTTGCAGGGGCAGCCGTCCAGATGCTCTCTGCAGAGCACGGCTCAGGGATGCTGCTTGGGGATTTTCTTGCCCGCAGGGCAGACTGCCGTTTCCCGTGCGCGGAGCTCATTGCAGACCTTTTGGAGGGCATCCGCACAGAGGAGTATGTCTCCAGGCACCCCGGCCTGTATGAGATACCGTATGCCGCAGACGGCTCCAATGATGTCCTTGGACTGCTGTACATATCCTGCCTCAATGCAGGGAGCCGCAAGGCTGCAGGGGCGTATTACACTCCGGCCTGCGTTGTGGATGCCATAATATCCGGTCTGGACACTGCCGGGCTGGAGAACGCCGGCATACTGGACCCCTGCTGCGGCACAGGAAACTTCCTGCTGCGCCTGCCGGATGCAGTGCCGCCGGAGAACGTGTACGGCAATGACCTGGATGCAGTGAGCGTGATGCTTGCGAGGATCAGCCTTGCCTTGAAATACAGGGTGCAGGATACGGGCATCCTGTACAGGAACATAACGGTCTCGGACTACCTCACGGATTATGACAGCCCGGGTCCGGACTGCATTATAGGCAATCCCCCGTGGGGATATGACTTCACCCCGGATGAGACAGCAAGGCTGGACGGCCTGTTCCGGACGGCATGCGGCTCCGGGACGGAGTCATATGACGTCTTCATAGAAAAGTCCCTTGGGCTTTTAAGGCCCGGAGGCACAATGTCCTTCGTGCTGCCGGAGGCAGTGCTGAACGTGAAGTCCCACATGGCAGTCCGCGAGTGCATACTGGAGAATGCAGAGATACGAGGCATAGAGTATCTTGGCAACGTGTTCAGCGGCGTGCAGTGTCCCTGTGTGGCCATGCGCCTTGCACGCACTGAGGGCGGCACGCCTTCAGACCCTGGGACAGGGGAGTTCATCTGCACCGGCACAAAGGTGGTTCCCCTGGAGGGGGATGCGTTTGTCTGCACGGGCAGGCGCATGACGGCGGAGTGCTTCCGCTTCGGCATGAACAGCGAAGAATATGCTGTCCTGCAAAAGATTGGCAGCGTGCCCGGGGCACGGTATCTCAAGGGCAATGCAGACTTTGCTTTGGGGATAGTCACGGGCAATAACAAAAGGGAAGTGTCTTCAGTGAAGACGGATTCCAATGAGATGGTCTTAAGGGGCTCAGACCTCAGGAAGTTCCGTTTCCTGCCCTCTCAAAGCTATATAACCTTCACTCCGGAGAAGTTCCAGCAGGCTGCCCCGGAAGAGTATTACAGGGCCCCGGAAAAGCTCCTGTACAGGTTCATATGCAGCAGGCTGGTGTTCGCGTATGACACCTGCGGCACACTGTCTTTGAACAGCTGCAACATTCTCATTCCAGGAATCCCGGGCTTAAGCTGCAGGTATGTCATGGCCGTGCTCAACTCACGCGCGGCGCAGTTCTGGTTTACGGGCATGCATGACTCCGTAAAAGTTCTTAGGAGCCATATAGAGGGCATCCCCATTCCGTATGCGGATGAAAGCACGCAGAGGACCGTGGAGGGCCTTGCGGACAGGATACGCTCTGCAGGCGGTGCAGGGGAGATACAGGGCCTTTATGATGAGCTGGACGGCATCATGGCAGGGCTGTACGGGCTCACAGCAGAGGAGTATGCAGCGGTGAGGAAGAGGACGGACAGGGGGAATCTGTTTCTTGTGTAGCGTGCAGGAGGCTGTACGGAGCCGCAAAACGGCGTCTCAGGCGGCAATAAAACGGGCAAAAAAAGCGCCGGGAGGGATTGCAGGCAGGCAAAATTGCTTTACAATTATATGAATGTCTGTTAGAATGACAAAGCTGTAAAAATTCACACCCGTGCGGCGGGCGCTCCGTGACGGCAAAAATTTTTTTGGAATTGCCGTGTATCATGCGCCTTGTGACAACCGCCGGCGGGGAGGTAAACGGAGGATTGTATGGCAGTTATCACAATGAAGCAGCTGCTTGAGGCAGGCGTGCATTTCGGGCACCAGACAAGGAAATGGAACCCGAAGATGGCAAAGTATATCTATGCCGCAAGGAATGACATCCACATCATAGACCTTCAGATCACCGTTCAGAAGATCGAAGAGGCCTACAACTTCGTGGTGGACAGCGTCAAGGCCGGCAAGACCGTGCTGTTCGTAGGGACAAAGAAGCAGGCGCAGGATGCTGTGAAGGACGAGGCCACAAGGTGCGGAATGTTCTACATCAACCAGCGCTGGCTCGGCGGCACGCTCACCAACTTCAAGACAATACGCACGCGCATTGACTACATGGCCAAGCTCGAGAAGATGGAGGCAAGCGGAGAGTTCGACCTTCTTCCCAAGAAGGAAGTGCTCAACCTCAGAAAGACATACGGCAAGCTCCAGGCCAACCTTGAAGGCATCAGGAACATGACCAAGGTTCCCGGCGTGATCTTCATTGTAGACCCCCACAACGAGGACATTGCCGTCAAAGAGGCAAGGAAGCTCAACATACCCATCGTGGCCATCACAGACACCAACTGCGACCCCGACCTCATAGACTATGTCATCCCCGGAAACGATGACGCCATCAGAGCCGTCAAGCTCATCTCTTCCGTCATCGCCAACGCCGTCATAGAGGCAAACCAGGGCGAGGCATATGAGGTATCCGCAGAGGCAGCCGCAAAAGAGGGCGCTGTGGACACTCCCGCAGAGACTGCAGACGCTGCAGAGTAATCCCGAGAATAATCCTGGAGGTAATATATATGGCAGCATTCACAGCTAAGGATGTAATGGCGCTCCGTGAGAAGAGCGGAGCCGGAATGCTTGACTGCAAGAAGGCACTGACAGACGCGGACGGAGATATGGAAAAGGCCGCAGACCTTCTCAGAGAGAGGGGAATCGCCAAGGCCATCAAGAAGGAATCAAGAGTAGCCGCAGAGGGCTGCGTTGCCGCATACGTTGAAGGCGGCACAGGCGTTCTGCTTGAGATAAACTGCGAGAGCGATTTCGTTTCCCGCGGAGAGAAGTTCCATGCCATCCTGGACCAGGTTGGCAAGGTCATCATAGACTGCAAGCCCGCAGACGTGGACGCGCTCCTTGCATGCCCCTTGGGCGAGGGAACAGTGAAGGACGTCATCCAGAACGCCACATTCACAATCGGCGAGAAGGTTTCCATCCGCCGCTTCACGGTATATGAAGCCGAAGGCGAGATTGAGACATACATCCACATGGGCGGAAAGTCCGGTGTCATGGTTGAGGCCACCGGCTGCAGCGGGGACTACAAGGAGACGCTTCATGACATAGCCCTGCAGATAGCCGCATCCAGGCCCTCATACCTTGCTCCCGAGGACGTTCCCGCAGACGTCCTTGCAAAGGAGAAGGCTATCCAGATCGCCCAGATGAAGGAAGACCCCAAGATGGCCAACAAGCCTGAAGCTGTCCTTGAGAAGATCGTGTCCGGCAAGATGGGCAAGTTCTATTCAGACAACTGCCTTTTGGAGCAGGCATTCGTAAAGGATGATTCCCAGAAGGTTAAGCAGGTCATCGGCAAGAAGTTCGCCGTTAAGCGTTTCGTGCGCTATGAGATGGGCGAGGGCATTGAGAAGAAGGTCACAAACCTTGAAGACGAAATCGCCCAGCAGGTCGCTTCCGCAAAGAAGTAATCTCCTGCAAAGCTCAGTATGCATCCGTTTCCCCGCCTTTCAGGGCGGGGATTTCTTTAGCCCTGCGGGCACCTGCGGGCAGTCCCCAGAGCCCTTCCAGAGGCTCTTACAGCCTTCCCCGGGCCCTTCCAGGGGCTCATACAGTCTTCCCGGGCCATTCCAAAGGCGTCTCAAGTCCCTTTCCCGGGACGGAAAAAGTGCCGGATATGTGAACTTTTCCGCGTATTTTACAGTCCATGCGCGTCAGCGGGGCAGGTGTGCTGTAAATGCAAGGTATTTAAGGTCTGTATCTCTTGCATTTTGGGAAAGCGTTTGTTATAATGCAGGATAGCAAATTTACGAGAGGATATATGGAACCAGCGTATAAAAGAGTTCTCATAAAGCTTTCCGGCGAGGCGCTCGGCGGCCCGGAGGGGCACGGCCTGGACGAAGAGGTTATAGCAAGGGTCGTGGACCAGCTCAAGGTTGTGCATGACATGGGGGTGCAGATTGCACTGGTCATCGGCGGCGGCAACTTCTGGAGAGGGCGCCAGGGAAAGAACATGGACAGGACCACGGCGGACCATATGGGCATGCTGGCAACGGTCATGAACTCACTTGCCATGATGGACGCCTTAGAGCAGCACGGAATACCCACAAGGGTGCAGACGGCTCTTATAATGACGTCCGTTGCGGAGCCCTATATACTGAGAAAGGCGCTGCATCATTTTGAGAGGGGCAGGGTGGTCATTATGGCCTGCGGAACAGGCAACCCGTACTGCTCCACGGACACTGCGGCGGCGCAGAGGGCCTGCGAGATACAGGCGGACGTGCTCATGATGGCCAAGAACATAGACGGCATCTATGACTCGGACCCCAGGCAGAACCCGGATGCGAAGAAGTATGACCATATAAACTATATGGACATAATAAAGAACGGCATCAAGGCCATGGACACCACGGCGGCCACGATGTGCATGGAGAACAGCATCCCTGTGCATGCCTTCGGGCTGGATGAGGAGAACTCCATAGTCCGTGTGGTCTGCGGAGAGCCTTTAGGCACCATAATAGACAACAAATAAAAGCCTGCAAGGGCGGCTGTAAGGCAGCAGGATTCCCTGTTGTCCTGCTGCTGTTTTTAAGGAGCATATTCCCGTCCGGCACGGGACAGGCGCACGCATGTGCGCTCCGGAACGGATGCCGGCCCCGGCAAGATATATGGGCCGGAAAAGACAAAAGGAACAAAGGAACAGGGCCGCCTTTGAAGGCCTGCAAGACAAGGAGAAATATTATGAGCGATGAGGTAGACGAGATCCTGCTTACGCTGGATGACAAGCTCGCTAAGTCACAGAGCGTCCTGGCCGAGAACTATGCGTCCATAAGGGCCGGGAGGGCAAACCCGCATATCCTGGACAAGGTGTGCGTGAGCTATTACGGAGTGGACACGCCCATAAACCAGGTTGCAACCATTTCCGTGCAGGAAGGCAGGTGCCTCGTCATTGCCCCGTGGGATTCATCCCTCTTAAAGCCCGTTGAGAAGGCCATCCAGGTCTCCAACATAGGCATTCATCCCAACAATGACGGCAAGGTCATACGCCTTGTGTTCCCGCAGCTTACGGAGGAGCGCAGAAAGGACCTCTGCAAGGACGTCCGCAAAATGGGCGAGGATGCAAAGGTTGCGTGCCGCAACGTGCGCCGCGAGGCAATGGAGTCCATCAAAAAGTACAGGACCGCAAAGACCCTTTCCGAGGACGAGTGCGACAACGCAGAGCTGGATGTGGAGGACTACACAAAGAAAGCCATCTCCAAGGTGGATGACATGGTCTCTGAGAAAGAGAAGGAGATCATGACCATCTAGCGTATGGACATAAAGGGAGAGCAGGTCACGGTTCCCAGGCATGTGGGAATCATAATGGACGGCAACGGCCGCTGGGCCAAAAAGCGCCTTTTGCCGCGCAACGCAGGCCACAGGGCAGGCGTGCAGCGCATGGAAGAGCTTGCCCGCCACGCGCAGGACATAGGCGTGGAGTATTTTACCGTATACGCACTCTCCACGGAGAACATGAGCCGTTCAAAGGAAGAGCTGGACGGGCTGTATTCCCTCATACGCTCATACTTTACAAAGAGCGTGGATGAGCTGTACAAGAGGAACGCAGGCGTCCGCATCTTAGGCGACATGTCCCCCCTTCCCGCAGACATTGCGGAGAAGCTGTATGAGGCGGAGGCAAGATCGCCCAAGGACCCCTCGTTCCATTTCCTGTTCGCCATAAACTACGGCGGAAGGGCGGAGATTCTGCAGGCCGTGAACTCGGCCGCGCTTCTTGCCCACAGGGATGCCCTGGAGGGGAGGCCGCCGCAAAAGTATACGGACGAGAGCTTCCACGGCCTTCTCTACACGCACGGCGTGCCGGACGTGGACCTCATCATACGCACCGGAGGGGAGGAGAGGCTCTCCAATTTCCTTCTGTACCAGGCCGCTTATGCGGAGCTGTATTTTACAGACGTACTGTTCCCCGACTTTGACTGCGGGGAGTTTGACAAGGCGCTGCTGGACTTCTCCGGACGCGACAGGCGCTACGGGAAAATCAGGTCCGGAGAGTAACAGATGCTTTAAATATGGATACTAAAACGCAAGCCAATGCCAACACAGACAATACACAGACGATAAAGCAGCCAAAGAAGCAGGGCAGAACGCTGGTAAGCATCCTCTACGTGGTGCTCTGGGCGGTTCTTTTCACCCTTAAATGGTGTGTTCCGGATGACTGGGGCTCTCTTGGCTTTGACGTATTCTTCTGCGTCATAGCTGTCATAGGCGCATACGAGTTCCTCAGGGCCATGGGCGGCACGTCATACATCCAGAGGGCGGTGACAACCGCTTTCTGCTGCATAGTGGTCGTTCTCTTCGTGCTCACGAAGGAGCTCATTAACCAGGGCTACCTCACCATGATATGCACCCTGTGCGTATATGAAGTGATTCTTGCCTGCATCTCCGTCTTTGACCACCGCAACAGCCCTGTGAAGGGCCTTGCCACATGCTCCCTGTGCATGCTGTACTGCGGACTTCTTCCCACCTGCCTTGCAGCCATAAACCACCTTGCCGTGAACTCCATGGCCGCAATGCTTGTCCTGTTCCTTGTAGCGGTCCTCACAGACACCTTCGCATACCTCATAGGCACTCTTTTGAAGCGCTTCATACCCTTGAAGCTCGCCCCGCAGCTTTCCCCCAACAAGACGGTCATAGGAGCCGTCGGCGGACTTGTGGGCGGCATCATAGGAGCCCTTGTTGCCTTTGTGGGCATATATTACCTCGGCGGCCTCAACGGAGAGGTCATGGGAACCACATACGCATACAACAGCGTATATCTCACCTTCTCCAGCGAAGCAATCTCACCCATCCTCGTATTTGCCCTCGTAGGCCTGGTGGGAGCGGTGCTCTCCATAATAGGAGACCTCTTTGAGAGCGCCATCAAGCGTGAGTGCGGCATAAAGGACATGAGCCATCTCCTCGGAGGCCACGGCGGCGTCCTGGACAGGGTGGACGGCCTTCTCGCCTGCGGCCTCGTGGTCCTGCTTGCGTTCGGCACCATAATCTCCTAGCGCCGTTCCGCAGGCTTTCAGCCGGCATGCTTGGACAGCCCGCCGCATCTGCGGCCTGCAGCATTTCTTAGCCATTGCGGCAGGATGCCCTCAAGGGGCCATATGCCCTCAAGGGGCCGTATGCGGCTTAAGGCCGTGTACATACAACATTATATAAAGACAGGTCAAAGGTCACGAAGCCGTGGCCTTTTTTAAAAGAAGCGGCATGCAGCCGCCTTTTAAGGGGCGCATGCAGGGCAAAGATGCCCGGCACGGAATACAAAGACATGAAGAACATTGCCCTTGCGGGATGCTGCGGAAGCATAGGACGGCAGGTCCTGGATGTGGTGCGCAGGTACCCGGAACAGTACAGAATAGTCTCTCTCACAACCCGCCGGAGCACTCCGGAGTTTGAGGCGCTGGTGGAGGAGTTCAACCCCGTCTGCCATGCGGCGCAGGAAGAGTGTCCGGACGGCATGGCTGAGGAGGAGTTTGCCTGTGACGAGGCGGACATTCTCTTCAACGCGGCCGGAGGCTTTGCAGGCTTTGCATACAGCCTGGAGGCTGCCCGCAGCGGCAAAACACTTGCCCTTGCAAACAAGGAGAGCCTTGTGTGCGGCGCGGATTACATAATCCCTGCAGCCGCCTGGAGCGGCACGGAAATCATTCCCGTGGACAGTGAGCATTCCGCCATATGGCAGTGCATGCACTTCAGCAAGTCCACGCCGGTAAAGGAGCTGGTCATAACGGCCAGCGGCGGGCCCTTCCGCGGCCACCCTTTCTCCACGCTTGGCAGCGTCACCCCTGCAGAGGCCCTGAGGCACCCTACATGGAAGATGGGCAGGAAGATTACCATAGATTCCGCCACGCTCGTCAACAAGGCGTATGAGGTAATAGAGGCGCATGCGCTCTTCGGCGTGCCGTATGAATCCATAAAAACGGTCCTCCAGCCGCAGAGCATAGTGCATTCCCTTGTGGGCTATGAAGACGGCGCATACCTTGCGCAGATGAGCATTCCTTCCATGGAAGTGCCCATCCAGCTTGCCCTCACATATCCGGACCGCTGCCCCACATCCCTTGCAGGGATGGACTTTACGAGCCCGTTCTCTTTGGACTTTGAACCCCTCAACCCTGCGGATTACCCTCTGTACACCCTGGCTCTTGCCTGCGGCAGGACAGGCGGGATGCTGCCCTGCATCTTCAACGCCGCGGATGAAGTGGCGGTGCGGGCCTTTTTAGAGGGCCGCATCTCATTCACGCAGATACTGGATGTCTGCGAGGCCGTGGCCGGCAGATACCTTCCGGGAGACGCTCCGGAGGACAGCGTCCTGTCCCTTGCAGATGCGGAGGCAAGAATCCGCGCGGAAGAGTTTGTGCGTAAGGTTGCAAAGGCATAATGCCTTCCGGGGCTTTGGCCGTGTGGGAAGAAAATTGCCCGGCAGGGCAAATTGTTGGCCAAAACGGCGCAAAGGAAATTGCGATTTCCTTCATTACCGTATATAATGTCGTATGTTGCCGCAGGGCACATGCAGCCGGCATAAAGCCGGTTATGGAGAGACACAGTGCAGGACGAAGAGAAGGACAACAAAGCTCTTAATGCCGCAGACAAGGGAGCAGAAGCCCCCGGAAAGGAGCCTGAGACGTACAACTTCTATGCCTTTATGGACCGCATGAAGTACATAAAGAGATGGGCCTTAATGAGATCCGTCCGTGAGGAGAACATAATGGAGCACTCACAGATGGTTGTAATGCTCGCGCACTGCCTCGCCGTAATAAACAATGAGATCTTCAAGGGATGCGCGGACGCCTCAAAGACCGCCCTGTACGCCGTATACCACGAGTGCAGCGAGGTCATGACGGGAGACCTTCCCACACCCATAAAATACTTCAACAAGTCCATGCGCGGCGCATACGCGGACCTCGAAGACAGGGCCTCGGACAAGCTTCTCGGCACCCTCCCAAAGGAGCTGCAGGATGAATTTGCCAAATACATGAAGCCGGACAAGGACTCATATGAGTACAAACTTATGAAGGCCGCGGACAGGCTGTCCGCATACATAAAGTGTGTGGAAGAGGGCCGCTGCGGCAATGATGAGTTCGTAAAAGCAGAAAAGAGCATAAAGGAAGACCTGGACTCACGCCATATGCCGGAAGTGGAGTATTTCTTCAAGCACTTCATGCCCGGTTTCTCCCTTCCACTGGATGACCTCGAAGGCCTTGAATGACGCAGGGCCCCGGCTCCGTCCCCTGTGTGCTTCATTCCCGCAGACAGCGGACAGAGGCCCATAACCCGGCCGTACAACCCGGCCGCACAACCCGGCCGCACAACCCGGCCGCGTAACCCGGCCCTGAGCAAGATTGCAGGCTCTGGCCTGCAGTAATGCGGCTTGCCGGAATATGGCCTGCAGGGCCGTTACATATGATATAATTGTACAGAAGTACGATATATATAAACTCTACAAGGATGTGCAGACATGATAGACATTTCTCTCATAGAAAAGACAGACCCGGAGATAGCGGAAGCACTCCGTCTGGAGCTCGGACGCCAGCAGAACAACATAGAGCTCATTGCCAGTGAGAACTTTGTATCTCCCGCTGTCATGGCGGCTGCAGGCAGCCATCTCACCAACAAGTACGCGGAAGGATATCCCGCGCACAGGTATTACGGCGGATGCCAGTTCGTGGACATTGCGGAAAACCTTGCAAGGGAGAGGCTCAAGGAACTCTTTGGATGCGAGTACTGCAACGTGCAGCCCCACTCAGGCGCCCAGGCAAACCTCGCGGTCCTGTTTGCAACCTGCACCCCCGGAGACACCGTAATGGGCATGAATCTCGCCCACGGCGGCCATCTTTCCCATGGCTCCCCTGTGAACATCTCCGGCAAGTACTTCAACATTGTGCCGTACGGCGTGAAGGAAGGGGAAGAGGTAATAGACTATGACGAGATGGAGCGCATTGCCATGGAGTGCAAGCCGAAGCTCATAATCTCCGGCGCGTCTGCATACCCCAGGGTCATAGACTTCAAGCGCATCCGTGAGATATGCGACAAGTGCGGAGCCGTCATGATGGTGGACATAGCCCACATCGCAGGCCTGGTTGCCGCAGGCGTTCATCCTTCACCCGTGCCTTATGCAGACATAGTGACCTCAACAACGCACAAGACTCTCCGCGGTCCCCGCGGCGGTGTCATAATGTGCAAGGAGCAGTGGGGCAAGGCCATAGACAAGGCCGTATTCCCCGGAGTTCAGGGCGGCCCTCTCATGCACATCATAGCAGCCAAGGCCGTAGCCTTCAAAGAGGCTCTTTCTCCCGAGTTCAAGACATACCAGCAGCAGATAGTAAAGAACGCAGCGGCCATGGCAGAGGAGTTCAAAAAGCTCGGCGTGCGCATGGTATCCGGCGGCACGGACAACCATCTCATCCTTCTCAACCTCACGGACGAAGGCATCACCGGCAAGGCCCTTGAGAAGATGCTGGACGAAGTTCACATCACAGTCAACAAGAACGCCGTTCCCTTCGACACCCAGAAGCCCTTCGTAACGTCCGGCATACGCATCGGCACACCCGCCATGACCACACGCGGAATGAAGGAGGAGCAGGCCCGCACCATAGCCCAGCTCATCACGAAGATTATCCGCGAAGGCGAGTCCGCATATGAGTACGTAACCGCCGAGGTTGCAAAGCTCTGCGCTGCATTCCCTCTCTATGCAGACTGCGTGAATGACTGATCCAACGGCCCTTTGTCCGTCCGGTTTCCGTCCCGGAATTTTGTCCCTCGGACAGGCCAAAACGGTTCAAATGACGTTAATTTTAGTTTGACAAAGAAAGATTAGAATTATATAATGTGTACGCTGTTCCGAAGGGGACGGCGTCATATGCGCCCATAGCTCAACTGGATAGAGCGTCGGTCTACGGAACCGAAGGCTGGGGATTCGAGCTCCTCTGGGCGCACCACGCGGCATATGTGATTCTGCTCACATATGCCGTTATTTTTGCAGTAAAATCTGATTTCGTGATTTTTAAATAGAGTTTTGTGACGTTTTTTCTATGAGAAAATTTGACGGGCCGCTATACTCAACGCAGTTTGCACTGGATGGTGGCGGAAACATGCACACCCTGAACATTGCAGTCCTGGGCGAAAAAAAAGAGCTTATGCCGGGCCTTAGGGGCTTTCTGGACAAGTTTTTCCAGCCCCGGGATACGGCATACAATTTCATGTCTTATACGGATGTACCCCTTTTTCTGGACAAATGCGGAATCATATATGACATAATATTCCTGGATGCCGAGGTCCGCGGGGACACCGGCGGGGCCATTGAGACCGCCAGGAGAATCAAGGACATAGATGCGGACACCGTCATTGTCTTCGTTGCCTGCGGCGGAGTGCAGATAAACGGATATCAGGTGTCCGCCCTGGATGTCATAAGCCCGGATACGGGTTATGAGTATTTTGAGTCCATGATGGAAAGGGCCATGGATGCCGTCAAAAGAGTGGAGGGATGCAAGCTGCTTGTGGGAGCAAGGGACAAGCTCAAAGTACTGGACGCCAAGGACATAACATATGTGGAAGTCTTCACGCATGACATAGTGTATCACGTGGATGATGCAGCATACCGCAGCCGGGGTTCGCTCAAAAATATCAGTTCCGTGCTTTCCAGGCAGCATTTCGTATACGCCCACAGGTGCTACCTTGTGAACCTTCGCCACGTCAAGGGGGTGAACGGCAATACCGTGGTCTGCGGCAGCGAGACCCTCAATATAGGCGGCGCGTACAAGAAGGGCCTTCTCGCGGCCATTGCCGGATATTACAACAAGCAGTGATGCCCCCTGCGCCGCACGGCGGCCATAAGCCGGCGGGCGCCATAAAGGGGACATGAATGGAAGGACGGCAGCGGTGCCGTCTTTTTTTCTGCCGGGAAAGCCCGGGTTCGTAACACCCGTCCGGGGCCCTGGCAGGCCGTTTGTGCACTCTGGTGAATGCGTTTTTCTGCAGTAAAACGGCATAAAACGGTTTAATGATTTTTAAAACGGGTCTTGTGACGCTTTTTCTTGCGGGGGCCTTTACCGTTTTATAAAATCCGGCCGGCAATAAAAACGGGGATAGATATATTCCCGGCCGCACAAAACAGCATAGGGATATGCTGGCATCCCGGGGGTGTGCGGCACAGATACAGGAGGGATTAAATGACAAAGGCAAAGGAGAAGAAACCTGTCACAAAGAACGGCTTTACAGTCTTCACGGCCATCCTGGCAGTGGTTATGGCCATCTGCCTTGCATTGGCAATTGTGGCACCCGTTCTTACTACATCTCAGTACGATGATGTTCTCCGCCAGTTCTTCGGCGAGGCCGCAGGCAAGGTCAACGGCGAAGGCTATGAGAAGGTCACGGACGGATACGACACACAGTACGTGAAGTCAGATTACAACTCAGAGGCGGAAGTCCAGGCTGCCGCAAAGGATTACTTCAGGTCGGCTGCCGGCGAAGGCTATGTGCTTCTTAAGAATGATACGGACAACGGCAAGGGTCTTCCCATCGCAACCAGCTCAAGCAGTCCTGTGACGCTTGACCTCTATTCTCAGTCTTCCGTGGACTTCATAATCGGCGGGACAGGATCAGGAACGTCAGACGCAAGTTCAACGCTCAAGGACGGCTTCGAGTCAGTCGGATACAAAGTAAACGAAGATCTCTGGAACTTCTACAAGAGATCCGGATATCAGAGAGACGGAGGAGCGCTTGTATATGGCCAGGCTGAGGCCTGGGGCATCAACGAAGTTCCCCTCAACGAGCTTGAGAGCAAAGTCGGCACCGTCCAGTCCATTGCCCAGAAGGGCGGCACTGCCGTGTTCATCATGGCAAGGACCGGCGGCGAAGGCAGAGACGAGGCACGCGAGATGGCCGATTGGACAGACATTGAGGAAGACAAGTCCAAGAGCTATCTTGAGCCGGATTCAGTAGAGCTCAATATCATAAATGAACTTAACACGTATTATGACAACATCATCCTCGTCCTCAACACCAACAACGTCATGGAGACCAGATGGGTCGATAACTATGAGAACATCAAGTCCGTAATCTGGGTGCCTGGCGGCGGCGACCAGGCTGTATATGCTCTTGCAGATCTCTTCTGCGGCAATGCAACGCCTTCAGGACATCTTGTGGACACCATGGCATACAGCGACATGTCCTCACCCGCAATGGTCAACTTCGGAGACATTGCATACGTTGATTCAAACGGCAAAGAGACAGGCTACTATGGTCTTTCCTATGACGAGGGCATCTACGTAGGCTACAAGTATTACGAGACCCGTTACTATGATTCCATAGCAAACTCCAATTCAACCACTGATTTCAAAGCCGTCAGCACGGCCGGTGTATACGGAACTGAGTCAGACGGGAAGTGGGATTATGACTATGAAGTCGATTACGCATTCGGCTATGGCATGAGCTACACGAGCTTCTCCTGGAGCGACTTCTCCGTGACTCCAGGCAACAGCGGCACCGTAACGGCGGATGACACGCTCACCGTATCCGTAACGGTCACCAATGACGGCGACTATGCCGGCAAGGATGTAGTGGAAGTATACGCAAGCGCACCTTATACGCAGTTTGACATGGACAACTACATTGAGAAGCCTGCGGTTACCCTCGTTGGTTATGCAAAGACGGATACTCTGTACCCTGCATCAGAAGCAAATGATACAAATAAGCCCAATTCTCAGACTCTCACAATTACTGTCAATGTAAGCGACCTCACATCCTATGATGATGTTGTCTATGATACATACATTCTTGAGAGCGGAGATTACTACATCACGGCAGCCACAGACGCCCATGAGGCGGTGAACAACGTCATCGCTGCGCAGATTAAGGACGAATCAGTCAGCATTTCAGATTTCAGCAAGGGCGATTCCAGCCTCGTATACACATACAACCCGACGCTGCCGTCCGGATCTTCCGACGGAATCGACCCCGTGACGTTCAGCAAATCCTCAACAGGAACGACCATCACCAACCAGTTCGGTGACACAACAGACTCAGACGGCAACCTTATAGCAAACTCTGCAGAAGGCGGCACAAACCTCACTGCACGTGACAAGTACCTCACTCGCCAGGACTGGGAAGGCTCATGGCCTCAGAAGAATGCGACACAGTCCACAAACCATTCTGCATTCAGTGAAGTGGGAGGATATACTTGGAACAGAACAATTGACTCCGGAACACTTTCAAAGCTTCAGGCGTGCGGCACAGCCGAGGCCGCAGGCAACCCTGTAAGCGATGACAGCATTACATCAGACATGGCCGGAAAACTCGGACAGAGCGGTGACCTTGAGCTCATAGACTACCGCGGACTCGAATACAAGGACTGCGACTGGTTCGCCCTTGTAAGCCAGATGCCCAAGAAGGACGTTATAAAGATTCTCGGAGCTTCCGGATACACTACATCCAGGTCTGAGTCAATCAACAAGCCCAGGACACTGGACTATGACGGCCCTGCAGGACTCAATGAGATGACCACAGGCGCTCTGCTTTCAGTTGCATACCCCGCAGAAGTCAACATGGCAGCAACATGGAACATTGAAGTTTCCGAAAAGATGGGATACTTCATGGGGGAGGACAGCCTTCAGAACGGCGTAGCCGGCTGGTACGGCCCCGCAATGGACATCCACCGCACACCGTTCTCCGGACGCAACTTCGAGTATTATTCTGAAGACGCTTTCATGTCAGGATCAATGGGAAGAGTGGCCGTAAAGGCTGCCGCAGAGAAGGGCGTATACGCATACGTAAAGCATTATGCCCTCAACGACCAGGAAGACCACAGAGCGGATAACGGCGTTGCAACATACGCAAACGAGCAGACCATGCGTGAGAATTATCTCAAGGTGTTCCAGATGGTTTGCGAAGACAACTACGCGACAGTAAACTATCTCGAAGCGGATGGCAACGGCGGCTACACCGCAGCTTCAGCCCAGGTTCCCGCAATGAGAGCAGTGATGAGCGCCATGAACCGTGTGGGTTCCGTATGGGCCGGCGGCAACTACGCACTCCTCCAGGCTGTTCTCCGTGACGAGTGGGGATTCAACGGTTTAGTGCTTACAGACATGCAGGTTGGCGCTTATATGAACGCAGCACAGGAAATCCGTGCAGGCGGTGATGCCATCCTCATCAACACAGGCAACGGATCAAGCAACATCTCCCTGAATACCAATGCGGACATCTATTACGCCAAGCAGGCAATGTCCCATGTACTCTTTGCCGTAACCAACTCCAACGCAATGAACGGACTGATGCACGGCGTTTCCATTCCTTCCAACCCGTTCGCTTATTACTATCTTGTTGTAGCCGCCATTGATGTGGTTGCAGCCGCAGGCTTCATAATCTGCGCAGTTGCAATCAGCCGCAGACGGAAGAGATACATGAAAGAGCAGAAGGGCTGATATTTCAAAGCATATCCGTACAGACATGACCTGCTGTCCGTGAAGAACATCCCTTCATGGCTTCCGGGCAGCATATTGCCGACAATAGAACGGCGCCGCAAGGCGCCGTTCTTTCGTGTCCCCGCAGGCCCGCATATGCCTCATGCAGACGCCTCACATATGCCGCCCATGATTTTGTGTATAAGATAGACACAAAATATGACAGGCATAAAGATACCAGGTGAAAGTTGTGTGAACTTTTTGTTGCACATCTTGCAAAATCCTTAGGCGGCGCTATATAATGCCGGCTGTGGCAGAACATAATGAACACAGCATAAAGCAAAGTTTTGCTTTCCTGCATCCCGCAGGAGCCGGCCGGCATGTCTGCCTGCGGCATTGCATATCAAAGGGCGGCGGTTTTGAAGTTGCAATGTTATGAGCAAACATAACTATTTACTTTCCGGTTTTGCTGGTATATAATCATAAGCTGTTGCGGAAAAATCAGATCCTGCACTGAAGTGGCAGATGCCGGATGGGGGGAGCATGCGGCTGTAACTGAAACCTGCTGAGTACCCTTCAAAAGAGGGGCCGGAACGTACAGCAGGCCTTAGGCACAAGGCAACAGGCTGATGACATATGTAATACTACAGGGATGTTCTGTTCTCAGTCACGGATGAGGGCTTTTCCAAAGATTCGGTTGCAAACAACGGCAACAAATTTCTCATAGCCAACGGATACATGGGGAACAGAGGCACGCTGGACGGCTTTACTAAGGAACAGCTGGCAGCGTACACGCTTGGCGGATTTTATGACCGCGTAAGGGGAAAAACAGCGAGACTGTAAATGCGCCGGACCCCTTCTGGCTCAGAGTATCTTTGGACGGCGTCCTTCTGGACCCGCTGAAAACAGAGCCTTCAAGCCACAGACAGAAGCTGGACCTGAAGCATGTGGAGTTCAGCCGCGGCACGGCCTTTGCCGTGAACGGCAAGGAGATAACCATCCATACAAGCAGAGTTCTCTGCGGGGATGAGTACCACGGGCGCCAGGCACTGTGGAGATAACATCAGGCACAGACTGCTGCGTGGGGGTGGAGTGCGGCATCAATGCGGATGTCTGGGACATCAACGGACCCCATCTGGAGAATATAACCTTCAGAAAGGTAAAAGGCGGCATTGCATGCGAGTGCCTTGCACAGGAGAAGAAGGTGCCCCTGTCCGTTGCCCTCATTCTTTCCGGCATAGAGACCGGCACCAACGGCGGCTTCAGGACAGCGTCCATAGACTACGCCGCAGAGCACGGCGCAGGGGACTGCGTCATGAAGACCTTTTCAGACCTTATCGGCATAATCCTTTAAGGCTGTGTGGCCACCATAGCAGGATGAGTGGCCAAAACTAATGGGCTTGAGTGGCCAGGATACCGCTTCCAGTGGCCAGCATAAGCGGTATAGGGTGGCTAAGATAACAGGATACAGAAACACACAAGAGGAACAGGATGGCAAAGAAACTGGGATTCGGGACAATGAGGCTGCCGCTTCTGGATGAGCAGGACCAGGCAAGCATAGACATAGAGCAGTACTGCAGGATGGCAGACCTTTTTGTGGAGCGCGGGTTCACGTACTTTGACACCGCCTGGATGTATCATAACCACAACGCGGAGGATGCATTCAGGAAGGCGGTCTCGGAGAGGCTCCCCAGGGATAAGTACACGATAGCGGACAAGATGCCCACAATGATGCTGTACGGACCGAAGGCGCAGGAGGAGATCTTCGAGGCCCAGCTAAAGAAGCTGGGTGTGGACGTCTTTGATTACTACCTTATCCACAACCTCAACGTGGACAACTATGCGGAGTGCCTGAAGTACGGGACCATAGAGTACGTGGAGGAGCAGAAGGCCAGGGGCAGGATAAAGCACCTTGGTTTCAGTTTCCATGACAACGCGGACTTTCTGGAGATGCTTTTAAAGAAGTACCCGGAGATGGAGTTCGTGCAGCTGCAGCTGAACTATCTGGACTGGGACAATGACGCAATTCAGAGCCGCAGGTGCTATGAGACGGCGCGAAAGTACAACAAGGAGATTGTTGTAATGGAGCCCGTCAAGGGAGGGGTTCTTGCCAAGCTTCCGCCGGTGGCGGAGAAGATCTTAAGGGACATACATCCGGACTGGAGCCCGGCGGAATGGGCCATAAAGTTTGCGGCCTCGCTGCCCGGAGTAAGGCTCGTCCTGTCCGGCATGACATCCATAGAGCAGCTGGATGAAAACACTGCATTCTTGCAGGACTTTGTGCCTCTTACGGATGAGGAAGTGCAGGCGGTCTTCAAGGTCAGGGACATCATCATGAATGACGGCTCCATTCCCTGCACAAGGTGCCGCTACTGCGTGGAGGCAAACACCTGCCCCATGGGCATCCCCATCCCGGACTACTTCACCCTGTACAACATAGACCTTCTGGACGTGCAGAACGCAGCCACAGGCTGGACCCCGCAGGAGCAGTATTACGGCAATATGGTTGGCCACGGAGCGGGAAGGGCATCCGGATGCATAGGCTGCAGAGGGTGTGAGAGCGTCTGCCCGCAGCACATAAAAATCACGGAATGGATGGAGAAAGTCTCAAAGCGCTTTGACTCCGTCACCTAAATGCGGCCCTCTTTCTCAGATATGAGAAAACAGGTCCCAAAACCAGGGAAAAAGGCCTTTCGCACAGCAATTATGCGTTTGCATAGTACTCAGAAGGCCCTTTGGCCCCTTTTAAAGGGCAAAACAGGCCCCTTCCATGGGCGGATTATATTAGACATAATACCGGGGCGGCAAGGCGCAGAGCGCCAAAGCGGCCCTGCAGAGGATATACAGATGCTGTATTTGGAATGCTATTCCGGCATAAGCGGAGACATGTTCGCGGCGGCCATGATATCCCTCGGAGCCAACAGGGAGAAGCTCATGAATGCCCTGGACTCGCTTAAGCTGGATGCGCAGATAGAGATTGGGCTTGCGGAGAAGTGCGGCATACAGGCCACATCCTTCAAGGTGCATGAGGAAGAGCATAAGCACCATGAGGACAAGGACAATAAAGGGCACAGCCACCGGAACCTTAAGGATGTCACGGACATCATACTTGCCTCATCCATGACAGACCGCGCGAAGGAGACCGCCCTCAGGATCTTCCGCATACTTGCGGAGGCGGAAGGCAAGGTGCACGGAAAGCCTGCGGAGGATGTGCACTTCCACGAAGTGGGCGCAGTGGACTCCATTATAGACATATGTGCGGCGGCAATATGCCTGGATGACCTTGGCATTACGGAAGCAAAGATAACGCCTATAGCTTCCGGCAGGGGGCACGTGAAGTGCCTGCACGGGTTAATGCCCCTGCCTGCCCCTGCGGTTGTGGAGATTGCAAAGGAGTACGCCTTAAGGCTTGTGCCCACGGACGAGGACGGCGAGACGGTTACGCCAACGGGAGCTGCCATTGCGGCTGCTTTGTACTGCGGGGACACCATATCCGGCTCATACAGGATTCTTGCGTCCGGCACGGGTGCGGGGGAAAGGGACTTCCCCTGGGCCAATGTTCTCAGGGCATACTCAATAGAAGAGGGCGTGAAGACGGACGTTGCCGGCGGGGATGCTGCGAAGGAGAGCGGCATCATAATGCTGGAAACCAATATAGATGACTGCAGCAGCGAGGCCTTGGGGTTCGTTGCGGAGAGGCTCATGAAGGAAGGGGCCAGGGATGTGTTCTATGTTCCTGCATTCATGAAGAAGGGCAGGCCGGCGTATCTTCTCAAGGTTGTATGCGAGACTGCGGACAGGGAGAAGATGGAGGACTTAATCTTCAAGCACACAAGCACAATAGGCATAAGGTGCGTGGCCGTGGACCGCACGGCGCTTCCGAGGCGCATTGCGTTTGTGGACACCCCTTTCGGAAAAGCCAGGGTGAAGGTTGTCTCCCGCAAGGGTGAGACATTCTATTACCCGGAGTACGAGGACGTGGTATCCATAGCCCTCGCGTCGGGCCGTTCATTTGACGGCGTGTACGAAGAGATTCGCTGGAGTGCGACAAGGAATCTGCATGACTGACACAGAAAAAGCGGCTCTTGCTGTAAAAGAGCAGAAACTGTATGACATTGTCCGCGGCTTTCTCCCGGGAGGCATATATCTTGCCTTCTCCGGAGGCACGGACAGCGCAGTCCTTTTAAAGGTCTGCCTCAACCTGCAGAAAGAGACCGGCGGCAAAGTGCAGCCCGTATACGGCTATTCCTGCCTGCAGTGCGAGACAGATGAAGAGGTAAAGGCCATAGCGGCACGCATAGGCGCGCCCCTTGAGATCATGCCCTTGTCCCGCGAGGTTATGGAGGATGTCCTCAAAAACCCTGTGGAGCGCTGCTACCTTTGCAAGACCCACATCTTTACCGGCATGAAAGAGCTTGCAGAAGCTGCAGGCTGCAAAACCGTCATGGACGGAACCAACGAGGAGGATCTTCATAAGCACCGCCCGGGTCTTAAGGCCATAGCGGAGCTTGGCGTGGAGAGCCCCTTTGCAGACGCAGGCTTTTCCAAGAGCGAAGTGCGTGCTTTGGGAGAAAAGCTGGGAGTTGCGGAGTACAATAAGGAGGCGGACAGCTGCATAGCAACAAGAGTCTCATACAAGACATACATAGACCAGGACATGATAGACCTTTTAAAGCGCGGCGAGAAGTATCTCAAGGGCAGAGGTTATACATATGTCCGCATACGCATGATACAGTTCATGGCCCGCATAGAAGTGAAGAAGGATGAGATCCAGCGCTTCATGGATGACTCAGACCGCCTTGTGGCAGACCTCCGCGCTCTGGGATTCAAGTATCTCACCCTGGACATGAGCGGTTACGAAGAGAGCCCGCTGGAAGTATAATCCCTGCAGAACGCACATGCATCTGCAGCGCCATTTCAGGCGCCCAAAGCGCCTTGTGCGCACCCATGCGTCACACACCATACACAGCACTGCACATTATTACATATGGATATAAAGGAAATACTGCAGCAGGTTAAGTCCGGAGAGCTCCCCGTAGAGGAGGCCGAAATAATGCTTGGCGGGCAGGAATATGAAGACATCGGCGTGGCCAAGATAGACTTCAGCCGCTCCAAAAGGAGGGGCTTCGGTGAAGTGGTCTTCTGCCAGCAGAAGGCAAAGGAGCACCTTTTAAGCATATACTCCGCATACAGGGAGCGCGGCATAAACGTCCTTGGCACCAGAGCCTCGGAGGACCAGTACAACTACGTTCATTCTTCCATCCCTGAAGTCCTCTATGACCCCGTTTCACGCATTCTCAAATATGAGCCTTCCCCTGTTCCCAGGTGCGGCCTTGTGGCCGTCTGCACCGGAGGCACTGCGGACATCCCCGTTGCGGAAGAGGCGGCCCAGACCGCAGAATTCCACGGAGCAAACGTCCTCCGCATGTATGACGTCGGCGTGGCAGGCATACACCGTCTTCTGTACAACATAGAGGACATACGCAAAGCGAACTGCATAATAGCTGTAGCCGGCATGGAAGGCGCCCTTGGGGGCGTCATAACAGGGCTTGTGGACAAGCCCGTGATAGCCGTTCCCACATCCGTAGGGTACGGCACCGGCTTAGGCGGCATAGCGCCCCTTTTGTCCATGCTCAATTCCTGCTCCGAGGGGATGACGGTAGTAAACATAGACAACGGCTTCGGCGCCGGCTACTCCGCGGCGCAGATAAACAGGCTCATCCAGAAATCCAAAGAGAGCTAAAACGGCTCTCTTTATTAACACCCCTCACGCAAACCATATCCGCACATAAGAAACATAACGCTTCTGGTTCGCATACGGCAGGAAATGAAACGCTGCCGTAACGCTAACGCAGCACTAACGGCACACCATCTCCGGCAGGGGATGGCACAAGGGCGGGGAATGAAAGACTATATCCACACAAGGAGACAATCACATGCCAGACAAGAAACTGGGCTTCGGGCTCATGCGCCTGCCTGTCCTGTCCAGTGAGGACAGGGGACAGATAGATTATGACAAGCTGTACAGGATGGTGGATACCTTCCTTTCACGCGGCTTCACATACTTTGACACCGCCTGGATGTACCACAACTTCCAGAGTGAGCCCGCTTTAAAGCGGGCCGTCATAGACCGCTACCCCAGGGACTCATTCACCGTTGCCACCAAGATGCCTACCATGATGCTCACATACCCCAAAGAGCAGGAGGACATCTTTGAGCAGCAGCTTCAAAAGACCGGCGCAGGTGCTTTTGATTATTACCTTCTCCATGACCTTAACGTTGTGACATACAAGACTGTCTCAGATTACAGCACAATCCCGTACCTCGAGGCCCAGAGGGCTGCCGGCCGTATACGCAAGCTGGGTTTCAGCTTCCATGACAGCGCTGCGTTTCTGGACAAGATCCTTACAGAGCACCCGGATATGGACTTCGTCCAGCTGCAGATAAACTACCTGGACTGGGACAACCCCGGAATCCAGAGCCGCAAGTGCTATGAGACAGCAAGAAGGCACGGCAAGCCTGTCATAATAATGGAGCCCGTGAAGGGCGGCACGCTTGCATCGCTTCTTCCGGCAGCGGAGAAGATCTTCCGCTCCGTACATCCGGACTGGAGTCCGGCGTCCTGGGCCATCCGTTTCGCCGCAAGCCTGGAAGGAGTAATGGTGGTCCTTTCCGGCATGAGCACGGAAGAGCAGCTGGAGGACAACACATCCTACATGCAGGACTTCAAGCCTCTTACGGAAGAGGAGCTTAAGGCAGTCTGGCAGGTCCGGGACATACTCCTCAACACCACAGAGATACCCTGCACAGGGTGCAGGTACTGCGTAGAGGCAAACACCTGCCCCATGAACATCCCCATCCCGGACTTCTTCGCCCTGTACAACACAGAGCAGCAGGATACCAATGGCCTGTGGTCCCCGCAGATAGAGTATTACCTTAACCTGGTTACCCACGGCGCCGGCAAAGCCTCGGACTGCATCCGCTGCCGCGGCTGCGAGGCCATGTGCCCGCAGCGCCTGCCCATAACGGACCTCCTTGAGAAAGTTGCTGTGACACTGGAAGTGGAGCAGGACTGACTGATATCCGCACCGACAACTGCAAAGAAAGCACAATCCGTCTTCATCCGAAGGCGGATTTTTCCGCAAATCGTCCGGAATGGAGCCGAGTATGAACATATGTTTGTCATCAGTCCCAATACACTTTAATGCAGTAGTGCGATAAAGTATTTTACTCAACTGGGCTGAATGATTGTTACAGTTAATGAAGAAGTGACAGTATGATGTTGGATTGCCTGACTGACAAGGTTTGCGGAGCTTTTGCAGTTCCCGTCTCGGCGTGGGCTTCAAACGTATGATTTAATAATTTGAATAAGGACCAAAAATGCCGGGATATGTGTACGGAAAAGTATAAACATTTGTCATATATTGCCATATTTTCAATGCGATTTGCAGTTTTGACGGTATTAGACAAATTGTCGTTTTGTGCCCTTTATTAAATTGCGAAGTTTCGGCCCATTGTGATAGAATGTTAAGCAGAAGTGAAAAATAAGTGAAACCCATCGTCTTTGCCGATGAGGCGGATGAGCGCTTGTTCTTGCGGGGAATGCTTGTTTTTACAGCATATATTCAGGAGGTCACTTTCTCATGAGTGATGAAATGAAGGATTCTGCTCCCGAGACAGAACCGTTACCGGACGCCGAAAATACGGCGCCCGCAGGAGACGGAACTGCTGCAGTGGCAGAAAAGGAGAGTCCGTACAAGGGATTCTGGAAGAAGATGGACAACTACTTCGGAATTACCAAGAGCGGATCCAGTTACAGGGTAGAGGTAGTTGCCGGTCTTACTACATTCATGGCAATGGTTTATATCCTGATGGTCAACTCCGGGATGTTCCAGACAGCAATCAGTTTGCAGTTTGGACTTAGTGATAGTGATGCTTACGGAGCTGCATACATCGCAACATCCATAGGCGCAATCGCCGGAACGTTGCTCATGGCATTCCTAGCCAAGATGCCGCTGGCACAGGCCTCCGGAATGGGTGTCAATGCGTTTATAGTATATACGCTGGTGCTTCAGACCGGACTCACGTATGCCAACTGCATGGTCTTCACACTCCTTGATGGCGTTATCTTCCTTCTCCTCACAATAACAGGACTCAGGCAGACAATTTTCAAAGCCATCCCCGCAGGTGTCCGCGCAGCAATTCCTGTAGGCATAGGTCTCTTCATTGCATATATCGGATGTCAGGATGCGGGACTGATTGTTCTTAACGATAGTACACTTACTACATTTGTCACATTCAATGTCCTTGAAACTACATTCGGCGAGATAATAGGACCCCTTGTATGCATCCTTGGCATAATTGCCATAGCAGTTATGAGCCACTGGAAGGTTAAGGGAGCTGTTCTTTGGGGAATACTCGGAGCGGCAGTTCTTTACTTCGTCCTTAACGGAATCGGCTATGGCGTTGGAGATGAGACCAGCATAGCAATGTTCCAGAGCATTACCTGGTCCAATCCTATCAGCGCATTTTCAAACTGGGGCAAATATTCTGTAGGACAGGTATTTGCAAGCGGATTTAATTTCAGCTCATATATTGATGCAAATGGTGCAGCATCACTTGCTCTCGTCCTCATCACATCAGCTCTTTCCCTGTGCATGATAGATATGTTCGATACAATAGGAACACTCTACGGCGCATGCGCAAGGGGCAACCTGCTTGACGAGAACGGCACGCCCATCCGCATGGAGAGGATGATGCTTTCCGATGCCATCGCAACATGTGTTGGCTCCATTGCCGGTACATCCACAGTAACGACATTCGTTGAGTCTTCATCCGGTGTCGCTGCCGGCGGCAAGACAGGATTTACAGCTTTGATTGTAGGCTGCTGCTTCATCATTGCAATGTTCCTGTCTCCTGTAGCTGAGGTTATCCCCAGTGCGGCAACAGCAACGGCTCTCATCTGGGTCGGCGTGCTCATGATGACAAACGTTACGAAGATCAACTGGGAAGGCGCTGCAGATGCGGTTGTGGCATTCCTTACAATCCTTGTAATGCTTCTTGGCTACTCCATCTCCAAGGGAATTGGTGTCGGAATCATCGCATCCATCCTTGTAAAGATTTGCACCGGAAAGGTCAAAGAGATCAGTGTTGCCACATGGGTTATCGGCGTCATCTATCTTGCAACATTCCTTCTTACAACCTGATACAAAAGACTTCAATACTGTCCGTTTAAAAAGACACTTCAATAAAAGAGACCGTCACGAAGAGTGGCGGTTTCTTTTATGTTGGTCATTGGTATCTATAGAGGGAGGGGAAGTTCCGTTGCGGGGTACACTAAAAATGTAAAAGTTAGTATCACTGTCTTGATATACCCGCCCTATTATGCTACAATTCCATGTATATATGCAGCTTATGCGCCATTTATGGTGTGGCGTGTGGTCATGCGGTTAT
>JAJPYR010000083.1 GCA_021204825.1 Clostridia bacterium
TGTCCACGTTGTATATGCACACCTTTCCGGGAAGGGTCCAGCCGGTGTTCTCCAGACCCCCTGCCTGGTACTTCTGGCGGTACAGATAATACGGGTCATAGCCGGCGGCCGTGAGAGCCTCGCGGGCGTATGCTATCATGTCCGTTATTCCTGAGATGAAAAGGCGCTTGGTCTCCTCCTTGAGACGGGAGCCGGACTTTAGGCTGAGCGTATGGACGGTTATGTTCTCCGGACGGAGCTCTATTGCCTTGTTTACAGAGTATGCAAAGTCTGCGGGAGTTTCATCCGCAAGGCCTGCGATGAGGTCCAGGTTAATGTCCATGTCATACTTTCTGGCCATCTCATACGCCTCTATGGTCTGGGCTGCGGTATGCTTGCGTCCAATCTTCACAAGAGTCTCATCCAGGAAGGACTGCGGGTTGACGCAGATGCGGTTAACGCCAAATTCCTGCGAGACGGCAAGCTTTTCATCCGTGAAGACATCCGGCCTGCCTGCCTCTACTGTAAACTCATACGAGCCGGGCATGACGTCGCGTATCGCGGCATACACCTTGGAAAGGTCCTGTGCGGAAAGCACAAACGGCGTGCCGCCCCCTACGTACACGCTGCGCACATCCTGCAGGATGGGCTTTAAGGAGTATATCTCACGCACGAGGCACTCGAGGTACGGCTGGACGTACGAGCGGGTCTTTTCTATTGGCGCCGTTATGAAGGAGCAGTACTCACACTTCGTTGGGCAGAAGGGAAGAGAGACATAGATGTCCTGCCCGCCTGCCTTGTATGCCTCACCCTGCGTGGTCATAATTCTCCTGCAGAGCTCTGTGTTGGCGGAGCTTACGTGGAGCTTATTGAACAGTGCCTCAAAGTCCCTCCCCTCGCGCTGCTCCATGCGGGCAAGCTTCAAGGGGCGGATGCCGGTGAGGGCTCCCCACGGAAGGTCTCCGTACCTTTGCGAAAGAACCAGGTAGAAGGCAAGCTTTGTGTAGCGCTTTACAAGGCGCTTTGCAACTATGGGGTCCTCCTCACTGCACTCTTCCGTGAAGTCGTAAAAGACGCCGTCATACTGTATTGAATTGAATATATTCCCGCCCGAATATGAGAAATAATGCACGAAGGTGTCCTGCTCGCGTCCAAAGGCGCGTATGACGTCCATTATCTCAGGCACAAGAAATTCCGTGTTGCTTTCCAGCATTGTTTACTCTTCCTGTTGTCACTCAGCCGGCCAGGGGCCGGGGTCTTCTATATTGAATTCTATGTCCTTGGTGATGAACATAATCATGTAAAGAGGAAAATATACTGTTCTGCCGTCCTCTGATACGGAAACATTGTCATATGAGAACACGAAAGATTGAGTAATACCGTAATCCGGTATGTTCATGACATTATCCAGCGCGGAATGAACTGTATAATCCTTGCCGCTCTTGACCTCAATCGGCAGCACGTCATCATTGTACTCTATGACGAAGTCCAGCTCTCCGTTCTTTTTGCTGGAGTAATAATACTGTCTGTCAAATCCGTGTGCCAAAAGCTCCTGAGACACTACATTTTCAAACATCGCACCCTTGCGAATATTCTTTTCCATGTTGAGAATCTTCAGCTTGGTGGCACGGCCGTAGGCGGAAGTCAGCATCCCCACATCGGCCATAAAGAGTTTGAACAGTGTGCTCTTGCTGTTTATTCTGAGAGGCGCCATGGGCTGAGACACATTGTATACGGGAATCGCTACCCCCGCCTGAGTCAGCCACAGAAAGCTGTTAAGTGCACGATCAAGCCTAATAACCACCTCACCATTTTTACTCGATTTACTGTCAGGCTCTTCGTTTGATTCCATAAAAGCTATATCACCTGATTCGCTATCAGGTTCATTGTTCAATTCACCTTCTGTCTCATTGTCCGATTCGTCTTCAGTCCCCTTGTCTGATTTCTTATTTAGATCGGAAATTATATATCTCTTGTTTTTACTGTTCAGTTCGTCCGGGATAAGGCCGTATATTTTGTTGAGTACAAGCTTCCGGCCGCTGTATTCGTACTGAGTAAAATCCATCTTGTAGATTTCCTCAATAGCTGAATGCACTTTCATGACCTCATTCATTTTCTTGCTTTCCGAATAGGTCTGGACAGCAGCAGGCATGCCGCCGACCACCATGTACATGTTGAAATAACTCAGCATCCGGTTATGAATCACCTCATCCACAGGCTGCCTGAGATCAAAACTTCTGTGAAGACTCTCTATAATAGTGTGTGGCACTTTATATATCTGCAGAAATTCCTCGAAATCCAAAGGATACATCGTAAGAGTCCTGAGATAGCCTACAGGTGCGGAACGCAAATTGCGAAGTTCAACACCAAGGAGCGACCCGCTAAGGATATATCTGAATCTCCCGTCCTTTACGAGGAATTTAATTTGAGTCACAATATCAGGGCACAACTGAACCTCGTCAAAGAATATCACACATCCTTCATTTAGCGGGGATTCCGTAAGAAGGGTGAGTCTTGATATCAGGTCATCAATTGTTGTACGCTTTAAAAAGCAGTCAGCAACCTCGGGAAGGTCATGAAGATTGAACTCAACATAATATTCATGACTTGACTCCAGGACATGCTCTATTGTCCAGGTCTTTCCCACCTGCCTCGCCCCTGATATCATAAGGGCGGTCTTAGGCTTTTTAAGCCACCCCTTAATCTCGTCTTCTATCTTGCGCTTCAGCATGATTTTAACCTCTGCGTTAATGCTAGCACACCCGAGAAGAAAAATCAAGATATATATTAATAATTATCTTGTTTTGTCAAAAATTCATTCAAAAACATTCAGTTTTTGTCAAAAATTCCTAATAAATTTGCCATATTTTGTCAAAAATTCCGTTAAAAAATCGACATTTTTGTCAAAAATTCTTTCACAATTCATCAAAGTCCATCCATGCAGCATTTGTAGGTGCGATTTAAAATAGTCGGCACGGTGCCGATTTGAATTGTCATTGGGCATTTAACCAGCATCAAATATACTGGTTCGTTCAATCAAAAAAGCGGGCATCTGCACCCGCTTTGTGTGGTTGTATGAGGCTGCGAAGGGAACAGAGCCCTGCATGAATCAGACCTTGAACCTTAAATACGGGTTGTTGGCCTTCTCGTACTTCAATGTGGTCTCGGAGCCGTGGCCGGGATACACCTTGTAGTCCCCTTCCAGAGCCGCAAACTTTGCAAGGGTCTTTAAAAGCTCCATGGTGTCTCCTGTGGGAAGGTCCGTGCGGCCTACGCTCATGTTGAAGAGCGTGTCCCCGGAGAATATGCAGTCCCCGGTAATATATGACATGCTGCCCGCAGTGTGGCCGGGCGTGTATATGGCCCTGAATGTTATGCCGCAGAGAGTGAACTCCTCTCCGTCCTTCACGGTGCGGTCTATCTCAAAGGACGGGAAACGGGCCCCCTCGAAGATCTCCTCATTCTCCTTGGAGAATATGAAGTCCTTCTCCGTATCCGGGCATATGATCTGCGCTCCCTCTGCCTGCGCGCATCTGCAGCCGCCCACATGGTCATAGTGGCCGTGCGTTAACAGGACGTACTTGCATATGAGGCCCTCCTCATCCACTTTGTCCAGGACCCTGCGCTGGCCGGGGTCTATGACAACGGCGTTAACGCCGTCTTCGGTGAGTATGTAACTGTTGCATGCAAAGCCGTCCGGCTCTATCATAATAACCTTCATATCCTGCTCCGTTAAATAGTATGAATATATGTGCTCCAAGCAAAATGGATGATTTATGGCTGATTTGTAAGCAATATTTGTGCAGTATGCACATAAGATGCAAAGCACACCCGGCAGACCGCACTGGCGAAAGCGCGGGCCTTAATTGTTGGTGCGGTATATGTCTATGACGTGGCGGTCCCTCTTGATGCGGTTTATGAGGACATCCATGTCCGAGCGCTTGATGAACTTCACGCGGACGTCTATCTCGGCCTGCTTCTGCTTGTTTATGCGGCCGTTTAAGGCCACTATGGAAAGATGCATCTGGGCAATCTCTGCGGTGACGTTTGCAATGAGGCCGTCATAGTCCTCCGCCACTATCTTGATGCCCGCTATGAACTGGCTCTCTATCTCCTTGGCCCACTCTGCCTCAAGGATGCGCTCCGGTTCGAATGATGGCAGGTTGTGACAGTCCGTGCGGTGTATTATGACTCCGCGGCCCTTGGACACAAAGCCCACGATGTCATCCCCGGGCACAGGGTTGCAGCACTTTGCAAAGGATACAAGAAGGCCCGTCATGCCTTTCACTATAACGGTGCCGGCAGGGGTGTTCTTGAGCTTGCCCTGCACAACTTCCTGGGTCTTTGGAACCTCTTTCTTGTAATAGTCTATGAGCCTGGATATTACCTGGTTCACGGACACCGCCCCGAAGCCCACGGATGAGAACATCTCATTCTGGGACGTGAAGACCAGCTTGTTGGAGAGCTTCTGGAAGGACTCGTCCGTAAGGATCTCGGACAGGGAGAAGCCTCGCTTTTTTGCCTCCTCCTCCAGCATGTCCCGCCCCTGCCTGGCGTTCTCCTCCTTCATGGCCTTCTTGAAGAAAGCGCGTATCTTGGCCCTTGTGGAACCGGACTTTACGAATTTGAGCCAGTCCCATGAAGGCCCCTTGGACGTGGACTGTGTGAGAATCTCCACAACGTCTCCGGTGTGGAGCGTGGAGCTTAAGGGCACAATCTTGCCGTTTACCTTGGCCCCGGTGCACTTGTTGCCCACCTCTGTATGTATGGCGTATGCAAAGTCCACGGGCGTTGCATCCCTGGGAAGGGATATGACCTTGCCCTTGGGTGTGAAGACCAGGAGCTCGTTGTCATAGAGGTCGTTCTTTAAGCTGTCCACGAACTCTTTGGTCTCGTTGACGCTTCCCTCCCAGTCCATGACGTCCCTTATCCAGCTTATACGGGTGTCAAAGGCAGTCTCTGTGGACTTCTGCTCCTTGTATCTCCAGTGCGCCGCAATTCCGTATTCAGCCATGCGGTGCATCTCGTACGTCCTTATCTGTATCTCAAAGACCTGCCCGAAGTTGGTGACCACGGTCGTATGCAGAGACTGGTACATGTTGCGCTTGGGCGTTGCAATGTAGTCCTTTATGCGCCCCGGAACAGGCTTCCATGTCTGGTGTATCTTTCCAAGGACTTCATAGCATTCCTCTGTGGTGTTCACAATGACACGCACTGCGGAAAGGTCATATATCTGATCCAGGGTCTTGCCCCTGTCCTTCATTTTCTTATATATGGAATAGAAGTGCTTGGGGCGCCCTATTACCTCGCCCTTTATGTTGCTCTCTTCCAGAATCTTCCGTATCTGCTGGCATACGAACTCTATAAACTCTCTTCTCTCTGCCAGCTCCTGGTGTATGTTCTTCACCAGGTACTCATACGCCTCGGGGTCCAGATACTTGAGGCAGAGGTCCTCCAGCTCACACTTTATCTGGGATATTCCAAGGCGGCCGGCCAGGGGGGCATATATCTCCAGCGTTTCCTTTGCTATTCTCTGCTGCCTTTCCTTGGAGAGATAGTTGAGGGAGCGCATGTTGTGCAGCCTGTCCGCGAGCTTGATTATAATGACGCGCACGTCATTGGCCATTGCCACGAAGATCTTCCTGAAGTTCTCTGCGTCATCCTCTTCCGCGGAATGGAATGATATCCTGTCCAGTTTGGTAACGGCTTCCACAAGGGAGAATATCTCGCTTCCGAAACGCCTGCGGACATCATCATCCGTAGCCTCCGTGTCCTCTATGACGTCATGCAGGAAAGCTGCCGCCACGGAAGGCATGTCCAGCCCCAGGTCCACGAGAATCTCAGCAACTCCGCAGGGGTGGGTAAAATAAGGCTCCCCGGATGCACGCTTCTGCCCGCGGTGCATCTCCTCCGCATAATCATACGCGGCGGTAAGAGTCTCTATCTCATCCGGTGTGTAGTTTTTCCTGATCTTCTCCAGTACGGTCATAAGGAGCCCTTAAGGCGCGGCCAAATTAAGGCCGCCGGAATGCAGGCATAAAGCCTGCGGATTTATGTAAGAGTTATAACAGTTTTACGGATTGTTGTCAACAGCTGAAACGGCAGCCGGGGCCAATTCCACACACACCGCCTGGAGTGTATAACAAGCCCAGAAAGCCCCAGGATGGGATTAGTGGCAGGCCCATGTATGAGCCTGAAAGTCTGCATAAGTCCCTTCCAACGAAAATGCAGGGCCTTATACAGAGCCTCGCAAGGCGTTTAGCTGCCGGGGTCTTCGCTGTGGGTTTTGCAGAAGTTTTCCGCGTCCTCCGGGATGCCGGTGAGCTGCGGGCCGCCCTCTTTCTTCATCTGGCATATGCGGCGGTAGAACAGGGAGTTGTTGAGGTCTCCTTTTGCCCCGCGCACGACCTCTAAGTACTTGTTGCGGGTGAAGGTCATGATGCCTATCTCGCAGAAGACTGTGATGTCAAAGGCGCACTGCAGGGGCTTTACCGCATGGATGACTGTTGTGGCATCGAAGGCATTGTCGCAGAGAGCCTTGTAGCACTCCAGGCGTATCTTTCTGAAGTCATCCAGCATTGCCTCGCGGTCCGTGTTGACGTCCTTAAGGTATGTTGCCAGGCCGTCCTTTACTATCAGCACGTCTCTCTCAAGCAGGCTGTGGTACACAATGCCCCTGGGGTCATCCAGGAAGATGACCGTCTTGTAAGGAGAGAAGTCCGTGTTGATCTCCGGGGAGACAAGGATTATCGTGGCGGAGCTCTTTTCCGCAGGCGAGAACAGCTCTACGGGGAACCTGGACATGCAGAAGAACCTGCGGGCTGAGGCCATGTCCGAGGCTACGAACACGGTGCCGAAGTCCTCCGTCTGCTCCGCTATCTGCTTGAGCTCGGTTGCGTATATGTAGCGCGTGCGGCAGCGTATGGGCTCCATTGTGAGGTTGAACAGGGAGTTGAAGGCAATGGTCTCATCCGCCATGGGCTGCTTGCGGCCGTTGTATGACACGTCCCTCACAAGGCCGCTTATACTCTCACGTCCGCGGAAGCTGGAGACGTCATACTCGAAATAGATGTCCTTCACCGCGGGGCTCTTGAAGAGCATCATGAACCTCGCGCCGCTGAAGTACTTGTAATCCAGCGTATCTGAGCTTAGGAACAGATGGTCCGAATCCTTCTTCATGGGCCCTATTCTCATCCTGCCAACTGCCCTGTGGAACATGGGGCTCTTGTTGCCCATCCCTACAGGCTCAAGGAGCTTGAGTTCATGAACGAACCTGTTCTCCTGCCTGCTCTCAACACCGTCACAGACCCTTACGACCGAGGCAAAGTCCTCGTCCGCATAGTTAGCCGAAAGGTACTCATCAAGCGCCTTTTCAAGGGGCTGGAAGTTCTCGGCCTTTATGGACACGCCTGCCGCCATTGAATGCCCGCCGTACTCTTCAAAGTACTGCGAACAGGCCTTAATGGCCTCGAATATGTTCACGGTCCCTACAGACCTTGCGGAGCCTTTCATCATGCGCCCGCTGCGCGTCAAAAGCATTACGGGCCTTGAGTATTCCTCTGCAATCCTTGCGGCCACCACCCCTACGAATCCGGGGCTCCAGTCCGCACCGCACAACAGAATGCACTTCCCTATGTGGTCCTTTTCCGCAAGTATATTGCCTGCTTCCTTCTCCACCTTGTCCGTATATATCTTTCTGTCTTCATTGTATTTAAGGATATGCTTGGCAAGCTTTTTCACTTCATCCGGGTCTGTCTCATTGAATAGCCACAGGGCCTCCCTGGCATGCCCCATGCGGCCCGCTGCATTTATGCGAGGCGCAAGATAGAATGATATGGTCTGCGAGTTTATCTCGGCACTAGGGTCATTCAAAAGCAGCGTATAGCACTCTCTGGGACTGGAGTTCATAACCTTGAGGCCCTCTGCAACAATGTCCCTGTTCTCACCGGTCAGGGGCACGCTGTCCGCCACGGTTGCAATGGCCGCAAAGTCCAGATACTGGCACCCTATGCTGTTTCCGTTAAGGGCGCAGCCCACCTTGAAGGCCACCCCCGCCCCGCAGAGGTTGTCATAGGGGTAGTCATCCTCAATCTTGGGGTTGATGCATATGCAGTCCGGAAGCTCCTCAGGAAGCTCGTGATGGTCCGTGCATATAACCAAAGCCCCGCACTCCTTTATGTACTCTATCTCTTCACGGGCGGAGATGCCGCAGTCTACGGTAATAATCAGCTCCGGGCAGTACTCATCGAAGATCTTGTCAATGTTATCTATGGAAAGCCCGTACCCGTCTGCCCTCTCAGGGATGAACAGAATGGGCTGGATGCCGAATTCCGCAAGATTGCGGGCCATGATTGTGGTGGCATCTATTCCGTCCGCATCATAATCCCCGTATATGACCACGCACCAGTCCTCATCACGGGCCTTTGTAATGAGATCCACGGCCTCCCTCATTCCCTTCATCTTGAAGGGGTCCTCGAAGTTCTCCCTTGAGGGATTGAGGAACCTTCTCATCTGGTCCTCTGTCTGTATCCCTCGGCCGTACATAATCTTTACGGTCTCAGGAAGCAGATTGAACGTGGCCGCAAGGACGTCCACCTTTCCAAGGTCTTCTTCTGTGAAATTGTACTCCGGAAGTATCTTTTTCATGTAAATAAGTGTGTTATATGAAGATGTATATGAGCCAAAACAGGCAGGTTATATGCGTTTGAAGCAGGGTCCGGCAACAGCCGGGACAGATGCACACCAGGCAGGTTATCCGCGTTTACAGAAGGGTCCGGCAACAGCCGGGAAAAGCTGCAGAACAGACAGATTATATGCAGTTACAGCAGGGTCTGGCAGTTGCCGGGAAAAATCCAGAACAGGCGGGTTATAAACAGTTACAGCAGTGTCCGCAAGGTGCCGGGCAAGATGCAGAACAGGCAGGTCATGCGTGCCTGAAAAAGGGTTCCACAATAGCTGTAACAGAGCCGGACAAGAGGAATTTACATGCTTGTTGCAGAGTACACAAGGAGCCGGAAAAGATGCCGAACAGGCGGTTTATGCGCGTTTACAGCGGATTACGGGTGCCTGTGAAAAGGACGGCAGTTGCTGCAGGAGCAAACAAAAAGGGCGGTTGACCGCCCTGTTGTTTTGAATTGTATCAGCCTTTGGCAGTGGCATCGGCTTTTTTGCCGACGGCGGGCTTCTTTTTGCGCTGGAACTTCAGTCCTATCTTTCTGAACCTCGGATATACGGACGGCAGGAAGAAACATGTTCCGTAGAAGCAGGATACGAACGCAACCAGTGCGCAGAGCACGGGCGATATGATTGCCAGCACGGACAGCGAACTTATCGACATAAGCACAAACATCACAACGACAGCGGCTGCAAGGGATGCCATGACTCCAAGGTTGAGCTTGAAGGTCTGGGACGCGCTCCTGTCCGTAAGCTCCGCAGGCGTCAGGTCTGCGAGGCTTTCGTCCTTGATGTTCTTTCTCATCTTGCCGTACATGAACAGAGTGCAGATCATGGTAACAAACACGGTGAGCACCGCAAACGAGAACATCGAGGTCCCAACCGGAATCCTGCACAGGCTCACAAGGCATATATAGAGCGCAAGGTTGTGGGCGCATGCAAGCAGGCCGCCCAAGGCCATGGATATCTTGTAGCGGATCATTACGTACAGCAGCTCAAACACAACTATCGTTGCAACCGCTATCCCCGCATACAGCAGAGCCTTGGAAGAGCCGGCGTATGTATCCGTCACGTGGGAATATATTCTCGTAAGATATACGTCCTGGTAGCCGTCTGCATCAACCTCATACAAGGAGGCGATTCTGGTGCGCACGGTCTCGCATGCGGCCGTTATCTTGTCTGTGTCTGTGGAGGACGTGAACTTGTATGTTATGTCTCCGCCGGAGCCGTCATCCGCAGTTCCGTATGTGACTGCGTAGTATGAGATTCCCTGCTCGTCAAAGGCGTCCTTGCAGTACTCCTCTATCGTGTCGGAATCTATCTTGGCGTCTGTATAATACCATGTGGCGGTTACTGTCTGGTCTGAGGTCCAGTCTGCGCCGGGGTTGAAATATCCGTAGCCGAGGAAGTGGCACACAGTGCCCACAACCACGCCGGCAACCACGATTATGCAGGAGATTATAATGAACAGGGTCATCTTGCCGGAAAGCTTCATGTCAGTCTTCATTCTCGTACGCCTCCCTGCTGAAACCGCAGAAGCGGTATTTGTCCTTGGACGGTCCCATAATCACATACCACATGAATCTTGTGAACCAGTACAGAGCGTAGGAGGCAATCGCAGCGAGGAACATTATGAAGCCGCACGCGGCTACCTCGCCAAGTCCTACAAGCGCCACTATCATTGCAACGATGAAGACCACAATGTGCAGGTCCAGAACCGTTGATATTGTCTTTTTGTAACCTTCCTTTACGGAAGCCGCTATCGTCCTTCCTGCATCTGACTCCTTGCGGATCTGCTCGAAGCAATAGAAGTTCGTGAATGTCAGAAGCGCGAGCCCCAGGACCGCCATAAACAGGCTTGCCATGGAGAGCTCTATTCCGAAGAGCGAGAAGCAAAGGATCATTGCCTCGGCATAGATGAGCGTTATGATAATGTTCACAAGCCCCAGCTTCTTGTATTTGATGCCGCTCGCGAGAATGACTGCGCAGAGAACCAGGAGCACGAACACTCCCATCCATATGGCTGCATTCTCTCCGAACGTGGCAGTCATGGCAACCACATTGGTGGAGTTGATCTCGTTTGCGTTGTAATCGTTCTGTATCTCGTTTCCGCTTATTACGGAGCTCATGAGTATGGACAGATCCCTTGCGGAATCCTCATCGCTTGTGGAGAAGTACAGCGTCTTGCTTTCCAGCGAGCTGCCTATCGTAAAGGTTATGTTTGTGCTCCTCTCTCCTACAAACATGTATGCATAGCTTGTCGTGGTTGTGGAGCTGGAGTCATCATCATCTTCATCATCATCGCCTGTGCTGATGTAGGGCAGAATGTCGTTCAGTTTGTCAAGTCCATCACTCGTGAGCTTGATCTTTATGGCGTATGTTCCGCCGCGGGCGTAGTAGCTTACTGATTTGAATAAAGAATTGATGTCTGACGCGACGGAAATGAGAGTGTTGCTGCTGTCATAGTCGGAGTCATCGCGGAGCGACAGCCCTCCGGACTGCGTCAGATAATCTATGGTCGAGGAGATTGCTGAAATCTTTGAGGACCTGGATGTCTCATCATATCCCTTGTACTCGGCATACGTGAAATCCGTAGGCACGGTGACCTTGATGGTATAGTCATCCTGAATGCTTACGGAATAGCTGGAATAGTTGCGCTGGGAGTACCTTGCTTCGATGATTTCGGCATCGCTTACGATGCTGTCCTTGAAGTCCTGCTCCTTGGAGCCTTCCTCGGTTGCAGCCTTATCATCATCGAGCCCTATGACAGATCTGTCCACATACACGCTTCCGCGCTGGACATAGGTGTCCTCGTACTCTTCTTTCTTCTTCTCATCATACCCAGAAGGATCGGTGGTGTTGGGGTTGACTACGAGGTCATAGTCCGCCGCAGATATAACCCCGTCCGGATAGAGAACCGCATAGGCGTCTCCTGAAAACTCGCTGCCCATGCTTATCTCCGTGACGAAGGAGTTGAACCTGCTTACACCGCCGTTGTAACTGAATGATATGACTGAGAAAAATGCCAGGGCGACAATCGCAGCCACAAGGATAGTTGTGATTATCACCGAACTTACTTTCTTCATTCAAATCTCCGATATATCCCCGCCCTGCTTTCATTTCCCGCGGGCGAGTAAGAATATAATACAGCGTTTATAATTATACAGAAAAAAAATTTTACAGTCAATTAAATATTATCGCATAACCGCAATTTTGCGCTTAAAATTGCCCCTTTAAGGGGCCCTCGCGCACAATAATTATAAGGGCGCCCTTTGCGCCTTCCCTTCCGGGCCCCTTGCAGTCCTTCCCGGAGGCCGCCTGCGGCCCCCCTTGAGCGGCCCTTGGGCAAAGGACGGATTACAAAGTTTTGCGGCTACTTCAAGCCCTCTTTCATGGCCTTCTTTTCCGCGAAGACATGCATCCCGCACTCTATGCGCTTTTTCATCATCTCGCACGTTATGCTGTACGGTGTGTTTATGTCCCCCATGAAGTGATAGTTGTTGGCGGGGCATCCGCCGCTGCATATGAAGCGGGCGAAGCACCCCTCGCAGCCCTTGCGGGTGTACAGGCAGGCCTCGGCAAACTTCGCGCGGAGCTCTTCGTTTATCTTTCCCTCGTACACGTTGCCCATGTAAAAGGGCTTCTCCCCTGCGAACTGGTGGCAGGGATACAGGTCCCCGTTGGGCACTACGGACAGGTACTCATTCCCGGCCCCGCATGCGGAGATCTTCTTCTGCAGGCATACGCCGCCCTCCAGGTCCACGTTGAAGTGGAAGAAGTTGAAACCGTTCCCCTCCCTGTACCTTTTAAGGTACTCGCGGCAGAGGGTGTCATACTCCCCTTTGATCCGGGTCAGGTGCTCTTCCTTTATGGCGAGGTCATCTATGTCCGTAACCACAGGCTCCATTGAGATGGAGTCAAAGCCCTGGTCCGCAAGGAACAGCACGTCCTTTGAAAAGTCCAGGTTCTTGGCTGTGAAAGTGCCGCGGACGTAGTAGTTCTTCGTGCCGCGCATCTGAACGAACTTCTTTACGTGGTCAATGACGTAGTCAAAGGAGCCCTTGCCGTTAACGGTCTTGCGGATGGCGTCATGCACTTCCTTCCGGCCGTCCAAAGACAGCACCACGTTCTCCATCTCACGGTTGAAAAAGTCTATGGCATCATCATCCAGGAGAAGGGCGTTGGTTGTTGTGGTGAACAGGAACTTCTTTCCGTATATCTTCTCCTGCTCCCTTGCATACGCCACAACGTTCTTGATGGTCTGAAGGCACATGAGAGGCTCCCCGCCGAAAAAGTCCGCCTCAAGGATCCTTCTGCTGCCTGAGTTGGCTATAAGGAAGTCTATCGCCTTCTTTGCAGTCTCCTCGCTCATGAACTCCCTTTCCGCGTGGTATGCCCCTTCATCCGCAAAGCAGTACCTGCACCTTAAGTTGCAGTCATGGCAGATATGAATGCACAGGGCCTTCAGATCATGGGACTTGGGAGGATACACCTGCTCCTCTGCCTTTTCAAACAGGCCGGCGTCCCTCAAGGCCTTGACATCCGCCTCAATGCCTGCGGCTTTCTCCGGGTCCGCGTCCGGCTCTATGCCCAGCTCATACTTTGCCTTCACATAGGCCGCAGTCTCTGTGTCGCACTCATGCAGAGCCCCGGAACCTGTGTCATATATGTAGTTTTTGTCGTCAAATGAGAATACGTGTACCATCTTTTCCTGTGCCGCCATACAAGCAGGCACCTTGTATGGGCGCCCCTGCAAAGGCGCATATCAAACAAAAAGAGCAGAACTTTCTGCTCTTTAAAATCTTCGTCTTAAAAAGTAAATGCCTGTTATCTGGTCTGCTTCTCAGGATCCTGTTCTCTGCTTATGCGCTCACAGCTCTGGTTCCCTACTGTGCAGCTTGTCTTGCAGGCGGACTGGCATGTGCTTCTGCACTCTCCGCACCCTGTTACTTTCTTTTCCTGAGGCTTAGCCACTGTCTTAATCATCGCTGTCCCGTCTCCTTTTACTTAACTGTCTACATTATAATGTGCAGGCTGTTAAAAATCAAGCGTTTTGCCGTTAAAATTCTGCCCGTAAGGCCTCATAAGGCTTCATGCAGGCCGGCAGAACACAATATGTGCGCTTATTCCTCCGGCATGCCTTCTCATGGCATATGCCAAAACATCCGGAAGGGGATGCATTGAGGCCACAGAGAGGCTGCACGCGTGCGGATTTGAGCCGATTTAAGGCCGTGGAATTTGCCGTTGCATCTTGCATATCCCGCATTCAAGCGGTATAATACAGGCAAGAGAGACATATGGAGGTTGGCATTATGAGATGCGGCGAAAAGGTTCAGATGGACCTGTATGACTTCATAGCTCAGTATGACGTGGAAGAGTCCAGCATATACGTCATAGCGGCAGGCAAGGACCAGGACGGCAAAGACAGGTATACGTTCTACATGGCTCCCAAGTACTCCAACGGGTTCTACTGCAAGGACTATTTCAGCGTGACCTTATCCCCTGAGATTTCCAAAGTCCTGGTATGGGGCTCATCTGAGGGCACCGCAGGATACCAGGAGATACAGGACTTCTCCTTTGACAGCCTGATAGAGCCCACGGGAGTTGGCACCATTAAGGTTGCGGAGAGACTGTATTTTTCAGACAGGTCCCGCGAGAAAAAGACGGACGTGTTCACGATAGACAGCATGTATGACTTCAGATGCACGCTCAGGAACTCCCCCGTTGAGGTGGAGAGGATTCCGCAGAAGGAGTTTGTCTCCATAGTGAAGCACGCAAACGGCACCGCAGATTAAGGGCCGTGCTGTATCCGGTAGTTCAAAAGGGCTTCCCCTCTGCGGGAAAGCCCTTTTCTGTATCTTGCATTTGCGGGATTACTTGCTCTCGTCCTCTGAAGAAGCTGTGTCTGCAGGGGTCTCTGCAGGAGCCTGGGCGGATGCGGGAGTGTCTGCGAAAGGCTCATCGGAATCAGCGGCTGCGGCATCTGCAGATGCTGCTTCGCCCTCATTCTTGTCCTTCTTCTTCTTTTTCTTGTCCTTGTCGTCTTCCTCGCCTTCGGGCTTGGGAGGAGCCACGGCGTCTGTCTGGTAGATGGCCTGGCGGTCGAACTTCATGTAGCACTTGCCGGAAAGCTCGCTTCCCGTCTCAAGCACGAACGTGTTCTCGTCCTCGTCCACTTCCACAACTATTCCGCATACTCCGCCTATGGTCTTGACCTTGTTGCCGGGCTTTACGTTGCCGAGGATTTCCTGGGCTTCCTTTTCCTGCTTCTTTTTCTTTCTGGAAGAGAACCACCAGAGAACGATTATAATGACAATGACGATAATCATTATAATGAGGATGCCGTATGTGCTCCAGAAGGATGATGACGTTGATGTATCGTCATCCAGCAGAGCTGTGATCATAGCGAGTAATGCGTTGAGCATTTATATATCACTCCGTGACTGTTGCTTTTTTTCGTATGTTTTAACTATAAAATATCCGGTCTGTTTTTGCAAGCGATTTTCGGCTGTAAGAGAATTCTTAATCAAAATTTCACAGATTGTCCATTAAACTGCAAAATCAGAGACCTCTATGCCTCTCCGTACTTGGCATAAAACTCCGCCGCGAACTCATTCAGTGAGTCCGCAAAGATGGCCTCGCGCATGCCGGACATGAGCTTGTGCAGGAAGGTTATGTTGTGGCGGGAAAGCAGCATGGATGAGAGCATCTCGCCAACGTTCACAAGGTGGCGGAGATATGCCTTGGTGTAGTAGCGGCAGCAGTAGCAGTCACACTCATCATCCAGCGGCGTGAAGTCCCTTGCATATGAAGCGTTGCGCACCACTACCTTGCCGTGGGATGTGAACGCCGTGCCGTTGCGGCCTATGCGGGTGGCAAGGACGCAGTCAAACATGTCCACGCCGCGCTTCACGCCCTCTATGAGGCAGTCCGGCGAGCCTACGCCCATAAGATAATGAGGTATGTTCTCCGGAAGGTATGGACGCATAAGGTCCAGTATCTCATACATGCGGGGCTTGGGCTCCCCTACGGACAGCCCGCCTATCCCTATGCCGTCCACTGCATACGGAAGGGCACGCCTCAGGCTTTCCAGGCGCAGGTCATCGTAAAGATTTCCCTGGATTATGGGGAACAGGGCCTGGTCCTCGCGCTTCTTGGAAGCTGCACAGCGCTCCAGCCACTTGGATGTCTTCTCCATAGCGGCCTCAGAGACCGCCCTGGATGAAGGGGCCTCTGTGCACTGGTCAAACTGCATTATGATGTCTGCCCCTAAGTTGGCCTCTATCTCCATCACCCTCTCCGGGGTGAACAGGTGCCTGGAGCCGTCTATATGGGATGAGAATGTCACACCCTCATCCGTTATCTTGTTGAGCTTCCCCAGCGAGAACACCTGGAAGCCGCCTGAGTCCGTAAGAATGGGCCTGTCCCAGGCCATGAACTTGTGCAGGCCTCCCGCATCGCGTATGAGTTCATCACCGGGCTTGAGATACAGGTGATACGTATTGGCCAGTATTATCTGCGAGCCGGCCTCTTTGAGCTGGTCCGGGAGCATGCCCTTTACCGTTGCCTGCGTCCCCACGGGCATCCATACCGGCGTGAGAATGTCCCCGTGCGGTGTATGGAACACCCCTGCGCGGGCTCCTGTGTATTTGTCTACATGCTGCAGTTCAAATGAAAAGTATTCAGACATGGCTTTGTGCGGTCTCTCTTGTATGTATTGCACGCCCCGCACGCCTTAAACCTGCATACGGGTATATTGGTTTGCTAATAAACAAATGTTCATACCGTTTTCCAATCCAGAAAAAATTGAGGTGATCCGGCCTTGAGGCTGAAGCCGGAGGCTGTTTACCTGTGGCTGGAAACAGGACTTTAAAGCCCCGGCCTTCTGTGGCTGCGGGCTAGTAGAAGAAACAGGCGTCTCCGAATGAGAAGAACCTGTACCTCTCCTGCACAGCCACATTGTACACGTGCAGGATTTCCTCACGGCCGGTGAGGGCGGCCACGAGCATTATGAGGGTGCTTTCCGGCAGGTGGAAGTTGGTTATGAGGGCATCCACGCACTTGAATTTGTAAGGGGGATAGATGAAGATGGACGTGTTCCCTTTGCACTCATGGAGCATGCCGCTCTCATCCGCAGCGCTCTCCAGGGTGCGTACGGATGTGGTGCCCACGGCAATGACGCGCCTGCCCTCACGCTTGGCGGCGTTTATGGTCTCTGCGGCCTCTGCGGACACTTCATAATACTCCGAGTGCATTTGGTGGTCCGTTATGATGTCTTCCTTGACAGGGCGGAATGTGCCGAGGCCCACGTGCAGCAGGACCTCCACAACCTGCACGCCCATGGCACGGATTTTGTCCAGAAGCTCCGGGGTGAAGTGCAGGCCGGCTGTTGGTGCGGCTGCTGAGCCGTCCACCTTTGCGTATACGGTCTGGTACCTGTTCTGGTCCTCCAGCTTTTTCTTTATGTACGGCGGCAGGGGCATCGTGCCGAGACGTTCAAGGATTTCCTCGAAGACACCTTCGTACTCAAAGCGGACAACCCTTTCTCCTGTGGGCGTTACGGACTCTACGGTGAGCGAGAGCTCGTCCGAGACGGTGAGATGCCTGCCGGGCCGGCACTTGCGGCCGGGCTTTACGAGGACTTCCCAGCGGTCCTTGTCAACGCGCTTTAAAAGAAGCACTTCAACGTCCCCGCCGTGCTCCGTCTTTGCGTACAGGCGTGCGGGAAGCACCTTCGTGTTGTTGACCACAAGAACGTCTCCTCTCTTAAGATAGTCCGTTATGTCCCTGAAGATTCTGTGCTCAATCTCTTTGGTCTGTATGTTATATACTAAAAGCCGAGAGCTGTCCCTCGGCTCTGCCGGGGTCTGCGCTATGAGCTCTTCCGGCAAATCATAGTAAAAGTCACTCTTTTTGTACTGCATGCTGTGTTCCTTTGCAGGATTGTTGCCATATGTGAGAATTTTGTCTCAGAATATGCGTTATTTTGCGCATATAACGGCCTGTACGGCCTTTGTAGGGGTGTCCTTCCCTCTTCTTCCCTCCTGGGAAGGTCAGCTGTTTCCGCCCTTCTTGAGGTCCCTGTCAAAGATTGAGAGCTGCTCGCGCTGGGCGGCCGTGGGCCTGTATCCCAGGTGCTCGTATCCGCCGGAAAGGATCTGGCGTCCGCGGGGAGTGCGGGCTATGAAGCCCAGCTGCAGGAGATAGGGCTCATAGACATCCTCTATGGTGCCTGCATCCTCGTTAATGGTAGCGGCAAGGGTCTCAAGGCCTACAGGCCTGCCGCCGAACTTCTCTATCATGGCCCTAAGGAGCGCCCTGTCCACTTCATCCAGGCCGAGCTCATCCACTTCCATCTTTTCCAGGGCAAATTTTGCGTCCTGAAGGGTTATGTGGTCATTGCCGGCTACGGTTGCGAAGTCACGCACACGCTTCAAGAGCCTGTTGGCTATGCGCGGCGTGCCTCTGGAGCGGCGCGAGATCTCTTCCGCTGCGTCTTCATCTATGGCGATGTCCAGCTTCTGAGCGCTGCGGAGAACAATCTCCTTGAGCTCTGAGGGTGTATACATCTCCAGGCGGCACACGATGCCGAAACGGTCCCTCAAGGGGTTGGATATCATGCCGGCCTTTGTGGTGGCGCCAATGAGAGTGAACTTCTTGAGCCTGAAGCGGAAGTTTCTGGCAGACGGACCCTTCCCCACGATAAGGTCTATGGAATAGTCTTCCATTGCGGAATAGAGGATCTCTTCCACTGTGCGGTTGAGCCTGTGAATCTCATCTATGAACAGCACATCCCCGTCATTGAGGTTGGTGAGGATGGCCGCGAGGTCTCCGCTGCGCTCTATGGCAGGCGCTGAGGTCATCTTCAGCGTCCCTCCCATCTCGTTGCATATGATGTGCGCAAGGGTGGTCTTGCCAAGGCCGGGGGCTCCGTATAAGAGCACGTGCTCCAGAGGCTCCTCACGTTTTTTGGCGGCGTCCATGTATACCTTGAGGTTGTCTTTTATCTTGCTCTGGCCCACATAGGCGTCCAAAGTCTTGGGACGGAGAATGTTTTCTTCCTCGTCCATGGACCCTTTGGTGCTCTTCACAAGCCTTTCGTCTTCGCCGAAGTTTTCTACCTGGTCTTCATCCCCGAAAAACATAGCTTATACTACCTTTATCCTTCATATGCAGCCATATGCGGCTGCCTGCACATATGCAGCCATATGCGGCTGCATGCATGCCCGCAGGCACCTGCGGCGTGTGTTTCTTTGCTGAGGCCCGGATGCGCTCCGGGGCGTACGCATGCGGCGTCAAGCCTCACATGCGGCCTTGAGGCTGCATGTGCCTGCGCTACATGGAGCGGAGAGCAAAGTACAGGATGTCCTCCACGGACTTGGCGCCCTGTGACTTGGCCTTGGAGATGGCCTTGGTGCACTCCGCCCTGGTGAAGCCGAGGGTCATGAGAGCCACGATGGCATCCTCGTCCCCGTCTGCAGGGGGCAGGATTACGGTTCCGTCCGATGCAGGAATCTCCGCGGAGCCCATCTTCTCACGGAGGTCCACTATTATCCTTTCCGCCGTCTTTTTGCCCATGCCCTTGACTGTTGCAAGCTTCTTTATATTGGAAGTGGCTATGGCCATGGCAACGTCCGCAACGGTGAGCGTGGAAAGGACGGCTATGCCCAGCTTGGGGCCTACGCCTGAGACGGAAGTGAGCTGCAGGAACATGCGCTTCTCCTCTATGCTGGAAAAGCCGTACAGCGTTACGCCGTCCTCACGGACCTGCATGCTTGTGTACAGGGCCCCTTCCTTCTTTCCTTCAAGCTGCGACCTTGCAGTGCCGGAGATGAGCACTTCAAAGCCCACGCCGCTGTCTGTTATAATCAGCGCGGAATCTGCGTCCAGTTCAGCTATCTCCCCTTTTATGTATCCTATCATCTGTTGTGTCCTTGTGTGCTGCAATGCAGCATAAGTGCCGCATAAAGCCCTATAAAGGGCCTAATGCATATTGGGGCCGGCACCCTGCGGATGCAGGCTTCTGTGTATCTGTATGAGCGTGCATGCATTACTGTCCCCGGGACAGGAACCCGGGAGCCCGACGGCGGAGGCTACTGGATGTTGAACAGCCTGCCGAAGCGGGACGTGAAGGCATGGCAGAGGGCTATGGCGAGAGCGTCCGCGGCATCATCCGGGCGTGGTATCTTGTCCAGGTGGAGCATGGTGGTGACAACGTGCATCATCTGCACCTTGTCCGCCCTGCCGTATCCTGTTACGGCCTGCTTTACCTGGTTGGGGGTGTATTCGTAAAGCTTGGAAGTGTACTTTATGCATGTAAGCAGGATGACGCCCCTTGCATGTGCCACGGCAATGCCTGTCGTGATGTTCTTGGAGAAGAAGAGCTCCTCCACGGAGATCTCATCCGGCTTGTATTTTGCAAGAAGCTTGTTGACGCCGTCCTCAAGCTGGGCAAGGCGCACGGGAAGCGTTTCATCCTGGGTTGTGTACACGCAGCCGTAGTCCAGGGCCACGCAGCTGTCATCCCTGCGCTTTTCTATCACGCCGTATCCCATAGTGCCGAGACCGGGGTCTATGCCGAGTATTATCATGCCAATTCCTTCGCAAAAAACTTGATAACTCCTGTTTCTTGCATTATAATGTCATTGTAATAAATTTTTGATTATAAGTCAACTTAATGAGGGAAATCCGCGCCCCTTCAAGCCGTTTGCCAAGCCCCTGCAAGGCATACTTCAACAGGTGCAAGAATCCCTTTGAAGACTTCCCAGGAAAAGATATGAGCAGCGAGAACAAACTCTGGGCCGGCCGTTTTGCCGGAGCGACAGCAAAGAACGCAGACCTTTTCAACGACTCCCTTCCTTTCGACCAGGCCCTCTGGAAGCAGGACATAACGGCATCCATAGCCCACGCCCACATGCTCGGCCACCAGCAGATAATCTCCGGGGACGAGTGCAGCTCCATAGTTGCCGGCCTAGAGTCCATATACAGGGACATAGAGTCCGGCTCCCTCATTATGCAGGGTGCAGAGGACATCCATTCCTTCGTGGAGAACGAGCTCGTGAAGCGCATAGGGGACGCAGGAAAGAAGCTCCACACAGCCCGTTCGCGCAATGACCAGGTTGCAACAGACTTCCGCCTTTACGTCCGTGGCTCCTTTGATGCCACAACAGATGCCCTCGCGGGGCTCGTAAAGTCCCTTCTCGCCCTTGCTGAGAAAGGCACAAAGTACATCATGCCGGGCTACACACACCTTAGAAAGGCGCAGCCCATGTGCGCCGGCCACTTCTGGAACGCATACGCTGAGATGTTCCTACGCGACCTGGACCGCATCGCAGACTCACGTGTTCGCATGAACATAATGCCCCTGGGGAGCGGAGCCCTTGCAGGAACGTCCTATACAATCAACCGCTTCATGGTGGCGGATGAGCTGGGCTTTGAGCGCCCCTGTGACAACTCCCTGGACGGAGTGTCTGACAGGGACTATGTCTGTGAGTACCTCTTTGACGGCTCCCTCATAATGTCACACTTGTCGCGCCTCTGCGAGGACATAATCCTGTACACCACAGAGGAGTTCGGCTACTTTGAGATAGCGGACGAGTACTCCACAGGCTCCTCCATCATGCCCCAGAAGAAGAACCCGGACATCCCGGAGCTCATGCGCGGAAAGACAGGACGCGTGTACGGGCACCTTATGGCCATGCTCACGACATTGAAGGGCATCCCCCTTGCGTATGACAAGGACCTGCAGGAAGACAAGGAAGGCTTCTTTGACGCCGAGAAACAGGTTATCTCATGCGTCTCCATAATGGCCGAGATGCTTGGCGGCATTTCATACAAGCCGGACCGCATGGCCAAAGCCGCTGAAGGCGAGTTCTGCTGCGCGACAGACGTTGCAGACTATCTTGCCAAGAAAGGCATGCCCTTCAGAAGCGCACACGGCGTTGTAGGCGCCATTGTGCGTGACTGCATCCAGAAGAACAAGACCCTCCAGACAATGTCCACAGCGGACTACAAGGCCTTCTCAGATCTCTTTGAGGATGACATCCTTGAGGTTGTGAAGGGCAAAAACTGCGCCTATGCACGCTCTTCCTTCGGCGGAGCCTCACCCCTCTGCGTGCGTGAAAACATCCAGTCCATCAAAAAGCGCCTCAAGGCATACGAATAACGCCATATATTATAATACACATAACACCCCCTTAAGATCCGCAATATATGCGGGTCTTTTGTATATGCGGCAATTTCTGGCCGCCGGATGCGCAGGCTGCATCCGGATCCGGCTGCGGCAGGTGCCGCTATAAGACCTCTACACTATTCTATATACCCGCTTTTGAAGCGTTTTAAACATGAAATTGAAAGTTTCTCGAAATTTTCACACGGTTTTTTTCGTATGTACATAAAGTATCATTAAAATGCGGCTCAGAAACTCAGCAGGGGGACTTCCAACAATCTGCAGCGTTTTTGGTCAGGATTCCAGGAAACAGGATGCAGACGGCGAAAACAAGGCATTTTAAACAGATGATGTGTTTAAAACTGAATTTGCACGACAGTTCAAAGGCCCTCCTCCGTTACGGATGAGAGCCTTTGTTTTAGTATTTGGATATCATGGGCGGTGTATGATGTTTGATCATCATAGGTTCCCCGGTTTATGAAAATTTTGCAGTCTGAATGCAATTTTTTAATAGTTTTCCTTATGAATACTTCTTAAATTTTGCAGTCCGAATGCAAAATTTACGCAAATACGCAAATAAATCCTTCTTTTACGTTATGGATTGGAGAATAGAATTGATTCCTATTGTTACAGGAGAGCTCAGCTGAAGCTGTGATTAAGCTATTATTTTGGCTATGGGGTTATCTCAGTCCACTGTTTTGCTGTAGGAGTTGTTTTCACACTGCCTATTTTCAAAAAACTCTAAACAGACATATTGTCATCTCACATGTTTGATATGGATGCTTCAGCTTCATCCCAGCACTAATATGCTGTGCTGCATGCCTTGTGAATTTCTAAAGAGCTGCGACCGGGAATAACCATGTATTTCTGTCATACGGCATAAATTCACTGACGTTGCATATAATAATTTCAGGCATTATGTGATATGCACTATTCAAGAGCGGAACCAGATTCTTTTTGGCGTCTTCAGGTGTTTCACCCTTCTTGACTTCAATCGGATATATCGTATCTCCTTCCACAATCAAAAGATCAACTTCTTTTTTATCGTAATCCCGGTAAAAATACAGCTGTGACCTGCTCCCATTATTCATGTAGCTTTTAAGAATCTCAGATACTACATACGTTTCAAACATATGTCCTGCCATGTTGCCTTCTTCCAATGTTCTTGGGTCCGTCCACTTACCAAGATAACAAGCCAGCCCTGTATCCATAAAGTAAACTTTGGGACTTTTTATCATTCTCTGTAATATATTGCTGTAATATGGTTCCACAAGCCGGATGACTCCGGACCTTTCCAAAATGGATATCCATCTCTCTGCAGTATGATATGCTATACCTAATTTCTTGGATATTAAATCAACATTCAATAATTGACCGGTATTGGCAGCCATAAGAACCAATAACTTATAGAATAACCCAAGGTCACCAACCTGAGAGAGTAAATGGATGTCTTTTTCAAGATATAAATCCACATAATCTGCGTAGTACCCTTCTCTATCAGTTTTATTCTTATACATTCCTGCATCAATTATTTTTGGCATGCCACCGATAAATATTTTATCAAAGATATCATGAACATCCTGCGGGCGGACATTTTTTGTACGCTCACGCAAAGAGTCAATATCAGGATGAAAAATTCCAGGATTTCTGCCATCTAGTTCGACAGATGAAAGTGTGGACAACTCAAAACATCTCACTCTTCCGACAAGTGTTTCTGAAGCACCTTTCATCATAGAAAAACGTTGGGATCCGGTAAGCCAGAATAAGCCGTTTGAAGGTATATTAGCCGCATCTCTGTCATCAATTATGCATTTGATTTTGCTGAGGATCGAGGGCACATACTGGAACTCATCTATTAAAATAGGCGGTTTGTATGTATCGAAAAAAAAGTCCGGATCAGTTTCCGCAAGATGTCTCATGTTGTTGTTTTGAAATGTAACCCTTGTCATGCCCTCTGGCATTAAATGCTGCAACATTGTAGATTTACCCACTTGCCTTTGGCCACATACCATTACAACAGGATAATTCTGTGAAGCTGATAAAATAGCATTCTCAATTTCTCTATTAATATAACTGGTATAACTCATACTATACTCCTAAAAAAATCAATAAAACTGCTGCGGATTAACTGTTTCTTTGAAGGATTTTCTTCCTTGTAATCTAAATCTGTACTCTATATTAATCTTTTTAGATAATCGTAAAAATTGCATTCTGAATGCAATTTATTCATAAAAAACTTTTATAAATATCTGAAAAAATGCATTTAGGATGCAAAATTTACAGAAACAGGCCAGTTTAAAGGCCCTCTTCCGTTAAGAATGAGAGCCTTGGTTTCTGTATTAAGCTGCCCCTCAGATCTTCTGCTGCGCGGCCTTGAGGAACAGGGCTGTGGATGCCACACGCTGTGCAGATGTCTGCAGCTGCTGCAGTGAGACACGTCCGGCCTTGAGGCCCTTTAAGACCTTCTTGTAATCCCCTTTGCTGCCCGGCATGTAGATGTCTGTGGTTGTCAGTACCAGGGCAGGATCAGGGAAGTCGTACAGGGAGCCTTTTTCAGGCTTGAGGCCCTTTATTACCCAGTCTGTCATGCAGAGGCCGCTGTATTTCCACTCTCCCCTTAAGATGTCTGTGCACAAGCCTTTGTTCTCAGACGTATGGGTGCCGTTGAGAAGGTTGTATGAGGACATGATGGCCATGGGATTTGCTTTCCGAATGCAGATGGCAAAGCCCTTGAGATAGATTTCACGCATTGCGCGCTCTGATACGTTGGAGCTGTTGAAGTAGCGGTTGGTCTCCTGGTTGTTGGCGGCAAAATGCTTTATGGTAACTCCGCGGCCGGGATGAGCCTGCACTCCTTCCGTTATGGCGGCGGCCATTTCGCCGGAGATCAAGGGGTCTTCGGAATAGTATTCGTAGTTGCGTCCGCAGAAGGGTGTCCTGTGGATGTTGAGCGCAGGCGCAAGCCAGAGGTCTATGTGGAAGATCTCCATCTCCATGCCTACCATGTCTCCGCACAGGCGTGCATAGTCCGGGTTCCAGGACTGGGCGATGGCTGTGCCGATAGGGATGGCCGTGCAGTACTGCTCCTGCATCTCCGTGCCCTTCGGAAGCTTCGGCGGCTTGAAGAACATCTTGACTATCCCCGGCGTGAACTCCAGGATGCTCTCCGGAAGAGCCATCTGGTATGCGTGGGCGCCTTTTTTGTCCACGAAATACTTCTCGCTTAAGCGTATCCCTGCAGGGCCGTCTGAAAAGACCATGCTGGGTACGGAGCCTACATTGTGGCTCTCGCCTGCCGCGCCGGCAACCGTTGCCGCGGATATGCCAACCATTGCGGCTATGCCGCCGTGGGGGTCAAAGTACCCCATAGTCATATGCGCGAGCTCATCTTTGGACATCTTCCGGATGTCCTCGGATATCTCTGTCTGCACATCATAATCAGAGACTTCTGCGGGTACAGATGCCGGGTCTATGGCTATGGTCGGCACGTATGCATCCTCTGCTGCTTTAAGGATGGCATTGCGCTTTTCTGTGATGTCCGGAGTCCAGTCCTCAAATCCGGGGTTGCCCAGAACGTTCTTTGCCTTACGCACGATAACATCTGTCTCCAGTGTAAGCCTGGCCACAGGAGATGCTTTAGCGGAATCCGTGCCTGCCAGGATTACGTATGTGCCCTTCTCCAGGACGTATGCGGCAGCCTCTGTGTCATATGACGCAATGGAGCGGATGTCAAACGTGGCCGCAGTGAGCTCTGTCTCGCCTGGCTCCAGGGTTTGAGTTTTTTTGAACCCTGCCAAGTCCTTGACGGACTTGGCAAGCCTGCCCTGCGGGCAGGCTGCATATATCTGCAGCACTTCCTTGCCGGCATACGAGCCTGTGTTGGTTATGGATGCCGTTACGGACACTTTGGTGCCCTTTACCTCTGTATGTGTGTCTCCCAGGGTGAACCTGGTGTAGCTTAAGCCGTATCCGAACGGGAACAGCACGGGGCTGTCTGCTGCATCCATCCAGCGGTACCCGACATAGATGCCCTCTTTGTACTCCGTTATGTCCCTCTCCCCGAAGGTGCCCGCAGAAGGATAGTTCTCCGCAGGCGCCCATGTGGTTGCAAGCTTGCCGGACGGGTTGCCGATGCCAAGCAGTATGTCTGCAAGAGCCGTTCCCGTGCCCACACCGAGCTGGGAAAGGACAAGGATGTTCTTCACTTCCATTACAGGTGTAAGGTCTACAGGGCCGCCTACGTTTAAGACAAGCATGAACTTCTCATGCTTTGCATTGAGGGCCAGTATGTCCCTCTTTTCCGTCTCGCTGAGCTGGAAGTCTCCGGGCGTCGCGGTGCGGTCTGTGCCCTCTCCTGAGATTCTTGTAAGCACATATATGCAGGGGTCCTCTGCAGGGGCATTCAAAGGGAGCTCATATTCCGGCTGGGACATAATAGCCCCCAGGGCTTCCAGCATGGCAAGAGTATGGTGCTTCCTTGCGGAGGCCTTGACGTCCTTCACGAACTGTTCATGGGCCTTTACGAGCACGTCCTCATACCCGTCCAGCCACTCTCCGGTGGTTATCTCAAAGCCTGCGTCCAGAATTCCCTGCTCCACGGACACATGGAATCTGGAGTTGACCTCACCGGACCCTGTGCCGCCCTTTACGGTGTGGCGTATGCCGCCGCCGTATGCGGCAATCCTGCATGCTGCCCCAAGAGGGAAGCTGCCGTCTTTTTTAAGCAGAACAACACACTCCGGCCATCCGCTGCGGAGCATCTCTATGTGTTCTTTCTCATATTCATTCATATAACGGATCTCCTTCCATACGACTGTTATATGGGGAGCTATATATGCACTGTCCCTTGTGTTGCGGGGCTTGCCCGCGTTTGCGCATTATAATACCGCAGCAATGTGCACAATCCTAAAGTTATGGCATAACCGGATTATACGGACACCCAAACGGCTTCCCGCTGTCCTTTGCAGGCACATGAACCCGCTGTGGCGCTGCATATACATAACGCCTTTTTCTGGTGCATATTGTAACACTTAAATAGAAATTGTGTCAATTGACACACGGCAAAAAACAAGCTATATCTAAACAATTAGGGAAACAAGCCTGCCTCCGTGCCACACTAAAAGCGGCAGGACTTGCCCGCCGCCTTCGCTGTTGTAATGCTGTTTGATTACGAAAGATGCCTTCCGTGTCCGGATATTGCTGTGGGTATGCTTTGGATTACTTTTTGTAGCTGTCTGCGAGGGCCTTGAAGGCAGGCAGGGCACGGCGGATGGTATCCGGGGATACGCAGTATGACACACGCACGTAGCCCTTGGAGCCGAAGTCATCCCCGGGCACTATGAGAAGCTCATACTGCTTTGCACGCTCCGCGAAGGCCTTGGAGTCCTCCTCCATTGCCTTTACGAACATGTAGAAGGCGCCGTCCGGATGGATCACTTCATAGCCGTATGAGATGAGGGCATCGTACAGCATGTCCCTGTTGGCCTTGTATATGGACATGTCGGATGTCTTGTCATAGACCTTGCCCACAAGCATCTGGAAAAGGCTGGGCGCACACACAAAGCCCAAGGCACGGCCTGCGCCGCAGACGCCGGCATAGACATCCGCGAACTCCTCCATTTTGTTGTCCACGGCAACGTAGCCTATGCGCTCTCCCGGAAGAGAGAGGCTCTTGGAGTATGAGTAGCATACAATGCTGCGGTCGTAGTAGTTCATTATGTACGGAACCTTTATGGAGCTGTCATAGACCAGCTCACGGTAGGGCTCATCGGACACGAAGTAGATGGGATTGTCTGTGGAGCGGCACTTGAGAAGGCATGCGAGGCGCTTTATCTCGTCCTCCGTGTAAACAACGCCGGAAGGGTTGTTGGGGCTGTTGATAAGTATGGCCTTTGTCTTAGGGGTTATGGCCTGCTCCAGGGCTGCGAAGTCTATATGGTATGACCCGGGAAGGCCCTGAAGCACTATGACCTTGCCGCCTGCCTTTTCTATGAACACCTTGTATTCCGGGAAATAAGGGGCGAAGAGTATGACCTCATCGCCGGGATTCAGGATGGCGTTGAAGGTTATGGTGAGGGATGCCGCTGCGCCGCAGGTCATGTAGAAGCAGTCTGCGTTAAGGGATGTGCCGAAGCGCTCATTTGTGTAGTCTGCAAGGGTCTTGCGGACTCCGTAGTCTCCCTGTGCGGATGTGTATCCGTGCAGGTCCACCTGGTTGCAGGTGTTGAGCAGTTCTGTAAGCGTCTCCCTCACTTCCTTCGGAGGCTCTATGCTGGGATTGCCTATGGAAAAGTCAAAGACATTCTCTTCCCCTATCTCTGCCTTGCGCTTCTTGCCGTACTCGAAGAGCTCACGTATGGATGAGCGCACCTTGCCTAATGCCACGCTGCTTTCATTGAGCATGATTCCTGTCACCTTCTATAATCTGTATAATCCAGCCGCAACGGGCCCATAAGGCGCATTGCAGCATCTGTCTGCTGCGCACAGTATACCACAGCGGAGAAGCTTTTGACAACTGTTGCACGTCACTTTTGCGCTGTCCGCAAAATTGACCGCAAAATGCCGCAAAACGACAGTCCTCAAAATGGCAGCCGGGCTTTAGAGCCGGGCCTGAGGCCTGCATGACTGCCTGCCCGAACTCCTCTTTGGGGCGGGACGGGCTGCAGCAGCCTGCACGGCGGTGTGCGGGTCTGATCTGCATAGATTAAGAGACGGACCCTTTTTGCAAGTCCGCCTCTTAGAGAGAATATGAAAAAAGTTGAGTGTATATCTGAGTGAGACAAGCGGGTGAATTGCAATTTCCGCTTGAACGATTGCATTATAGACGGCAATTGTGAAAATTGTGTGAAAACTGTATTTAGATTTTATTATTTTCAGTATTTGTCGTACATGCGGAAGATCTTGTCCGCAGTGCCTATGCCGTCTGCCGCAGAGCTTGTTATGCCGCCGGAGTAACCCGATCCTTCACCGCAGGGAAACAGGCCGGAGACTGAGACGGACTCGCCGCTGTCCTTGCGTGTTATGCGGACAGGGGATGAAAAACGGCTCTCAACGGCCGTCAAAAGGGCGTCCGGGGATGCAAAGCCCTTTATGCGCTTGTCTATGTCCGGGATGGCAAGCCTTAAGGCCTGGGTTACGGAGTCCGGAAGGATCTCCTCCATGGGGGCAAAGACGGTCCCGCAGGAGTATGTGGGCTTTACCGAGCCGAAGCGGTCCGAGCACCTGCCTGCAAGGAAGTCCCCCACGCGCTGCACGGGAGCCTTGTAACTGCGGCCGCCGGCCGCGTATGCCTTGCGCTCCAGGGACCTTTGGAACTCCATGCCGGCGAAGAGGCCTTCGCCGAAGTCTGCAAGGCCCATCTGGACCATGAGGGCAGCGTTTGCGTTGCGGCCGTCACGGGCATTGTTGCTCATGCCGTTGGTGACGACGCCTCCGAACTCGCTGGCAGCAGGCATCACCACCCCGCCGGGGCACATGCAGAATGTGAAGACGGAGCGCTCTGAGGCATGGGACACGGCCTTGTAATCCGCAGCCGGAAGATATTTGGACATGGGGCCGTACTGGGCTCTGGAGATGTCTTCCTGCACATGCTCTATCCTGACGCCCACGGCAAATGACCTGGGCTCCATGTACACTCCCTTCCTGTGGAGCATCTCAAAGGTGTCCCTTGCGGAGTGGCCGATGGCAAGGACCACGGCATCATACCTGAGGTCTTTCTGCAGGCCTGAACGGACGTCCAGGACCTGTATGGACTGGAGTTTTCCGTCCCTGACCTTTATGCCGGTGAGCCTTGTGTTGAACATGTATGTGCCGCCGTTGCATAAGATGAACTTGCGGATGTTCTTCAGGACGTTGTATAGAATGTCGCTGCCCACGTGGGGCTTGTTGGAGTAGAGAATCTCCCTGGGCGCGCCGAAATGGGCGAATGTCTCAAGGACTTTGGAGTTGTTGGCATCCTTTGTGCCCGTGTTGAGCTTTCCGTCCGAGAACGCTCCTGCGCCCCCTTCCCCGAACTGCACGTTGCAGTTGTCATCCAGGTTGCCGTTTATCATGAACTCGCGCACGGCAAGCCTTCTGTCCTCGACAGGCGCCCCGCGCTCTATGATGACAGGCTTTATGCCGTGGGCAATGAGCTCTGTTGCGCACAAAAGGCCCGCCGGCCCGCTGCCTATTATGGCCACGGCCGGAGGGTTTGCAAGTTTCTTCTGCGGAGCGGGCTCCGCAGGCACTTCATCTGAAAACACAATGGAATAGAGCCAGAAGATGTTCTTCTTGTCCCTGGCATCCAGTGATTTCTTTATTATTCTGAAATATGCGGGCTCATGGCCCAGCTTCTTCACGGCAAGATCGTGAAGCTTGCTCTCGCTCTCTTCCGGATTGAGCTTAATGTTATCCAGCCTGTATTCCATACAATACCCGTATTTTCTTGTCCCTTGAACCGCCCGGGACGCACCACACCGCGCGCATTACAATACAATCCACACACCAAAACGCTGCGCGCTTCCATAGAAAAACCACACCACTACAATAGTAACCGTTGCCAGCACACCACTCAAGCCAGTGAATTCCGTCGCAGTCTCTTCAGGACTGCATCCGCCGCATGCATCCCGGAGCAGAACGCCCACTGCAGGTTGTACCCGCCGCAGTCTCCGTCCAGGTCCAGAATCTCCCCTGCCATAAAAAGGCCCGGCACAATCCTGCTCTCCAGCTCCTCTGTAACCTCATCCCCGCGTATGCCGCCGTGCGTAACCTGCGCGAAGTCTGCTCCCGCGGAGCCTGTTACCCTTAAAGGAAAGTCCTTCACCAGCCGCACTATGTCCTGCAATACAGAGGCCTCATTCCCGCCTGCCTTTGCCTTGCGGACAATCATGCGGGAGACGGTGTTGTGCAGCGTGCCGCACAGCAGGTCCTCATCCCGGCACCCCTCATTCCAGCGCCGCCGGAGCATGTCTGCAATCTCATGCTCACTGAACTGCGGCAGGAAGTCCAGGTGCAGCACCACATCCCCGCGGTCTATAATGCCGGCTGTTTTTGAGGATATGTCAAAGACTGCGCTGCCAGACACTCCGTAACTGGTAAAAATGACGTCCCCGTACGCTGAGGCAAGGTCCTTGTGCTGCCTTTCCGCTCTAAGGCATGCCTCCACGCGTATTCCGCGCAGGGTCTTTATGTCCGTCATGTCCGTCTTAAGCTGCACCAAAGAAGGCAGAACCGGGGTCTTCCTGTGGCCCAGATCCGTTGCAAGGGCGTATGAAGAGCCGTCTGTACGGAACTGCCTGGCAACAGCGCCGCCCGTGCAGAGCACCGCGTATCTGCTCTCTGCAACGCCCCCGTCCGTCTGTATCCGGAACCCCTCTTCCGTCTTCTGTATCTTTGTGGCCGTTGTCTGCAGCCTGAGGGTGCAGGTGCAGTCCTTGGAGGACCGGATTCTCTTCAGGAGAAGGTCTGTAAGGGATGACGCCTGCCTACCGGAAGGGTATATGCGGCCTCTTTCATCCGTAACGAAAAGGCATCCGAAGAGCGAACGCCAGTCATAACGCCCGGAACATACAATATCCTCTGCAAGGTGCACCAGCTCTTTGGACCCGTGGTAATGCACGCACCTTAAATCCGTGTTGGAAACATTGCCCTGTCCGTTCCCCGTCTGGGAGAGCTTCTTTCCGGCCCGTTCCCCGGAATCCAGGATAATTATGCTGAGCTTTCTGCCGGAAGAGCACAGGTATGCCGCGCAGGCAAGCCCTGCCGCCCCTCCGCCTATTATTGCGACATCTGTCATAACCTAATCGTGCCCGCATGCATTGCGGGAAACTGCCTGGGGCGCCCATCTGCGGCGCCCAAAGGGCAGAATACGCCCTTTTAAATAATTCTATACTTCCGCAAAAAGGGTGTCAATACGGCACTTTGCAATTTGTGCGGAAATTCAGATGCCGTGCACCGGAATTTCTGCGTAATATGTAATATATGTGTACAATTTGCAATATACAGCGCAAGCTGCAACCTGTTGCGCTTTTGCAGTTTCTGCTCTCTGCCCTTGCCCTTGAGGCTTCCGTTATGGTATACTTCCTGCAGAAAGACATATTATGCGAGGCGCACAGGATATGAGAAAGGACCTTGAAACGAAAGACGGCATATTCCCCATGCCGGTGCTTATGATAGCCACATACAACGAGGACGGCTCCGTGGACGTAATGAACGCAGCCTGGGGGACCATGCTGGACACAGGGCTTGTGCTGCTTAACATCAGTGAGTCCCACAGGACAACACAGAACATACTGGCCCGCAGGGCCTTCACCGTCTCCATCCCGGACGCAAAGCATGCCACGGAGGCAGACTGGTTCGGTGTGGTGTCCGCAAACGGCACCCCGGACAAGTTTGAGCGCAGCGGTCTGACGGCCGTCCCCTCCTCCCGTGTGGATGCCCCCGTAATTGCAGAGTTTCCTCTCTGCATGGAGTGCGAGTTCGTAACCTTCCTGGATGAGGAGTACGCCGCAGGGGTTGTTGGAAAGGTTGTTAATGTGTCCGCGGACGAGTCCGTTATGACAGACGGAAAGGTTGACATTGACAAGGCAGAGGCCATAGCATATGACCCCTACACCCACGGGTATTACAAGGTGTCCGGCCGGGCCGGGAACGCCTTCAGGGACGGCTATAAGCTCAAAAAGTGACACATATAGCGTGTTAAACTAGGGGAGCGGCCTTCAAGCCGCTCCCTTTTTGATGTCCGGATATGTCTGTCTTCCGTCAGTTGAGCATGTCCTTCAAGAACTGGCCCGTGAAGCTTTCCGGGCACCTGGCCACATCCTCCGGGGAGCCTGTGGTGATGACCGTGCCGCCCCTGTCTCCGCCCTCAGGACCCAAGTCTATAATCCAGTCCGCGCACTTTATGACGTCCAGGTTGTGCTCTATGACCACTACCGTGTTGCCGTTGCCCCTTAAGCGCAGAAGGATCTTTATGAGCTTGTCCACATCATAGCTGTGGAGGCCTGTTGTGGGCTCGTCCAGAATATAGAATGTCTTGCCTGTGGAGCGCTTGGAAAGCTCTGTGGCAAGCTTCACGCGCTGCGCCTCGCCGCCTGAAAGGGTTGTGGCGCTCTGGCCAAGCTTTATGTACCCTAAGCCTACGTCACAGAGTGTCTGCAGCTTGTTGTATATGGTGCCAACGGGGCGGAAAAATTCCGCCGCCTCCTCGCATGTCATCTCAAGGACATCCGATATGTTCCTGCCCTTGTACTTTACGGACAGCGTTTCGCGGTTGTACCGCTTCCCTCCGCACACTTCGCAGGGCACGTATATGTCCGGCAGGAAGTGCATCTCTATCTGTATGATGCCGTCTCCCTGGCAGTGCTCGCACCTGCCGCCTGCAACGTTGAAGGAAAACCGCCCGGACTTGTATCCCATTGCCTTTGCATCCGGCGTGGCTGCAAAGAGCTCACGGATGGGCGTAAAAACCCCGGTATATGTGGCAGGATTGGACCTTGGCGTGCGGCCTATGGGCTGCTGGTCTATGGCAATGACCTTGTCAAAGTATTCCAGGCCCTCTATGCTGTCAAAATTGCCGAGCTGCTGCCTTGCGCCGTTCAGGCTGTTCACGAGGTACGGGTATATGATTTCATTCACCAGCGAGGACTTGCCGCTGCCCGAAACGCCGGTTACGGCCGTAATGAGCCCTGCCGGAATCTTCACGTCTATGTTCTTGAGATTGTTCTGCCTGGCCCCGTGCACGGTGAGCCACCTTCCGTCCGGGACGGAACGGACTGCGGGCACTTCTATCTTTCTGCGCCCTGCGAGGAAGTCTCCCGTTATGGACCTGGGCTCATTCATGATGTCCTCTGCCGTGCCGCAGGCCACTATCTCTCCGCCGTGTATTCCTGCTCCCGGGCCTATGTCCACGATGTAGTCCGCGGAGCGCATGGTCTCTTCGTCATGCTCCACCACAATGAGCGTGTTGCCCAAATCACGAAGGCCCTTCAGAGAGTCCAAAAGCTTCCTGTTGTCTCTCTGGTGCAGGCCTATGCTGGGCTCATCCAGTATGTACAGCACGCCGGACAGGGCTGAGCCTATCTGTGTGGCAAGGCGTATGCGCTGGCTCTCGCCGCCGGACAAAGTGGCCGCGGACCTTGACAGGGTAAGATAGCCGAGGCCCACGTTCTTTAAGAACGAGATGCGGCTGTTGATCTCCTTTATGATGCTGTCCGCTATCATGTGGTCCGTTTTGGAGAAGAACGAGAAGTCCGAAAAGTCTGCGAGGTCATCCACGGACATGTCGCAAAGCTCCATTATGTTCTTTCCGCCGACAGTTACGGCCAAAGCCTCTTTCTTGAGCCTCCTGCCGCCGCAGACGGGGCATACGGATGTGCGCATGTACTTCTCTATGTCCATCTTGACGCCGTCTGAGGACGTGTTGTTGTAGCGGTGCTGCAGGCTGTTCACGAAGCCGTGCCACTCCGTGTCATATGAGCCCTTGAAATTGTACGCATTGTACTCCATGGAGACCTTCTCGCCTCCGTTGCCGTACATTATAAGATCGTATACGTCCTTGGGAAGGTCCTTCACAGGGACGTTCATGGGGAAATGGTAATGCTTTGCAAGGGACTGGATGTACATGAGGGTCACGGACGGAGGGTCCATGTTCCACCCGGAGATCTTTATGGCCCCCTCTGCTAGGGTCTTGGTTTTGTCCTGGCAAATGAGGTCCGCATCCACGGTCTGCTTGAATCCTAGGCCTGAGCACTCCGGACAGGCACCCCACGGGGTGTTGAAGGAGAAGATCCTTGGCTCTATCTCATCTATGGAGATGCCGCAGTCCGGGCAGGCGTACTTGGAAGAGTATATCTCCTCCGTGTCGTTGCAGTCTATGACGGCCAGCCCGTCTGCAAGCTTCAGTGCCTGCTCCAGGGAGTCCGTGAGCCTTTTAAGGACCCCTTCCTTTATAATGAGCCTGTCCACTACGATGTTGATGTTGTGCCGTATGTTCTTTTCCAGGACAATGTTCTCCTGGAGATCATACATGATGCCGTCTATCTTCACCCTCGCATAACCGCTTTTTTTGTATCCTGCGAGCTCCTTCACGAACTCGCCCTTCTTCCCGCGGAAGACAGGGGCCTCCACCATTATGCGGCTGCCCTCCGGCATGAGCATAACCCTGTCCGCTATCTCATCCACGGACTGCCTGCGTATCTCACGGCCGCAGCTGGGGCAGTGCGGAACGCCCACGCGGGCGTACAGGAGACGGAAATAGTCGTATATCTCCGTAACGGTTCCCACAGTGCTCCTGGGGTTGTGCGATGTGGTCTTCTGGTCTATGGAAATGGCAGGCGAGAGGCCGTCTATGCTCTCCACATCCGGCTTCTCCATCTGCCCTAAAAACTGGCGCGCGTATGATGAGAGGCTCTCTATGTACCTTCTCTGCCCCTCTGCGAAGATGGTGTCAAACGCAAGCGTGGTCTTCCCGCTGCCGGAAAGCCCTGTGAACACCGTCAGGCTGTTCCTCGGGATATGCACGTCTATGTTCTTTAAGTTATTCTCTTTTGCGCCCTTTACGTAAATTTCTTCTTTCATTTCCAGCTTGTCTTTTGTGTGATTGTATGGTGTGATTCTGTATGTCCGAACGGCCCTATACGGCCGTATAACCCGTTATGTCTGGTGTGTTCTGCGCCAATGGCAACTCCTGCTCCGTAATGGTCCCGGCCTTTATATGGCACTGCATGCCATACGCATCGCAGAAGGACTGCACCCTGCTGGCGCAGGCGTTGTAGAACTGCTTCCGTCCCGGGCAGCCCGTTGCCAAGGGGCTGTAATTCATGCGGCCAAAGACAATCCTGTCTGCAAACTTCACCCTGTCCAGTATGGCGTCCAGGTCCTGCGTTATGATGTTCGGTGTGGGATACGGCTCCATGCTCACCCATGTCCTGCACCCGCTCTCATGCAGCCTTTCCAGAGCCTCAAGGCGCTCTTCCAAAGGCGCCGCGCCGGGCTCCATCCTTTCACGGAAGGACTCATCCAGGGACACAAGGGTTATGCCGTAAAGGTTATCATGTGATAACTCTGCCAGCCCTGCAGGAAGGATGCCTTTGGTTAATACGGAGCACATTATGCCGCTTTCATTGAGCTTGCGCATGGCCATTATGCTCATGTCCGCTATGTCTGCATACCCGTACAAGAAGGGGTCTGTGGTGAAGCACAGCTGTACGGACTGTATCCTGTCCTTAAGCCTTGGAATCTCTTTGTCCAGAAGGTCCAGAGTGTTGTCCACAAGACAGGGCCTCATCCATTCTTCGTATGAATGGATGACGCCGAAACGCTTCTTATTGAGGTATGCGTAGCACGGATACCGGCAGCCGTGGGCGCAGCCGAGGACATGGTTCATGGTGTAGTCCCCGTACTCCACGCCCGTTTTGTACAGCATGGATTTTCTGGTTATATGACCTGCTTCCATATGTATCTAAAGCGGCTCTGCAGAGCCGTATAACTTGCTGTATGTGCGCTGTTTCGTGCTGCAGGCAGCTGCCGGGAGGCTACTTGCCGCCGTGCATCTTCATGCGCTTTTTGAGCTCGTTGATGGTGTCGCGGATCTCAATGGCCTTCTCGAAGTCCAGCTGGGCGGAGGCCACTTTCATGAGGCCCTTGAGCTTCTCTATCTCCGCAGGGATGTCCTTCATCCTGATGTCCTGCGAGTCTTTCTTCTTGCCCGTTATTCCTATGGTGTTTTTGATGTCCTTGACTATGGTCTTTGGTATTATGCCGTGCTCTTCGTTGTACCTGGCCTGGATGGAGCGGCGGCGGTTGGTCTCATCTATGGCCCTCTGCATGGACCCCGTTATGGTGTCTGCATACATTATAACCCTGCCCTCTGCGTTGCGGGCTGCACGGCCAATGGTCTGCACCAGGGCGGTTTCACTTCTTAAGAAACCCTCTTTGTCCGCGTCCAGAATGGCCACGAGCTTCACTTCCGGAAGGTCCAGGCCCTCACGCAGGAGGTTTATGCCGCAGAGGATGTCAAACTCGCCTGAGCGGAGGCCGTTCACTATGTCTATTCGCTCCAGGGCGTCTATGTCGCTGTGCATGTAACGGACCTTGAGGCCGGACTCCTTGAGGTAGTCCGTGAGGGACTCCGCAAGCTTCTTGGTCATGGTTGTGACCAGCACCCTTCCGCCTGTGGCTATTACCTTCCTGACCTCGCCGAGGAGGTCATCCACCTGCCCTTTTGTGGGGCGCACCTCTACCTCCGGGTCCAGAAGGCCTGTGGGCCTTAAGAGCTGCTCCACCACGTTCCCTGCCTGCTCCAGCTCGTACGGTGCAGGAGTGGCAGAGACGCATATGAGCTGCGGGACGCGCTCATCAAACTCCTCGAATGTCAGGGGACGGTTGTCATATGCAGCCTTGAGACGGAAGCCGTAGTTTACAAGGTTCTCCTTTCTGGAGCGGTCCCCGTGGTACATGGCCCTTATCTGCGGAATTGTCATGTGGCTCTCATCTATGAAGACCAGGAAACGGCCCTTGGGGAAGTAGTCCAGCAGGGTGAATGAGGGCTCCCCGGGAGCACGGCCGTCAAAGTAGCGGCTGTAGTTCTCTATGCCGCTGCAGTAGCCTATCTCGCGCATCATCTCCAGGTCATACGTGGTGCGCTGCTCCAGCCTTTCCGCCTCCAGGGGCTTTCCTGCGTCCCTGAACGCCTGCACTTCATCATGCATGTCCCTCTGAATCATGGCCAGTGCGCACTGCATCCTGTCCGACCCCACAGCATACTGCGAAGCCGGGAATATGAGCACATGCTTGAGCTCCGACACTATGTTCCCGGATATGGCCTCTATCTCGCAAATCCTGTCTATCTCATCCCCGAAGAACTCCACACGGACAGCTATCTCCGAGTTGGACGCAGGGAATATCTCCACGACATCCCCCCTCACCCTGAAGGAAGACCTCTGGAAGTCTATGTCCCTTCTGGCGTACTGTATCTCCACAAGCCGGCGCATGAGCTCATCCCTCTCCAGCTCATCCCCGGGACGGAGTGAAATGGCCAGCCTGAAGTACTCCTCCGGAGCGCCCAGGCCGTATATGCAGCTTACGGATGCAACCACAATGACGTCCTCACGCTCTCCCAGAGAGCTTGTTGCCGAGTTGCGGAGCTTGTCTATCTCGTCATTGAGGCTCATGTCCTTCTCTATATAGGTGTCTGTAGAGGGAATGTAGCTCTCCGGCTGGTAATAATCATAATATGAAACGAAGTACTCCACCCTGTTGTTGGGGAAGAACTCCTTGAACTCATTGCAAAGCTGCGCCGCAAGTGTCTTGTTGTGGGCGATGACCAGAACGGGCCTGTTGACATTCTTGATGACGTTTGCCATTGTGAATGTCTTTCCGGACCCTGTCACTCCCACAAGAACCTGAGTGCGGATGCCGTCCAGCACTCCCTCCGTTAAGGACTCTATAGCCTCCGGCTGGTCTCCGGTAGGCTCAAATTTTGAATGCAGCTCGAATTTCATACCTTCATTATTATATCCCAAGCCGGAATCTTTATCAAGGAATTGAAGGCACTTCAAAACACCCGTACGCAAAAATCCGCACGCTAGAGCACAGGACGCCACTTTGGCGTCTTTGGCGCCATCCAAGGGACGCCATTCTGCGTCAGTCTGCCGTAACATTTGCCGGAATAGCTTGCAATTAACCTAAGCGAAACGTTATTATACTCTTGCGTTGATGTATTAAACATATCGCAAGTCATAACCGCATTGGCATGACTGCCAGTCTGTTTGCTTGCAAAACAGAGTCTGTTGCGTACAGCAACAGGTCCTGTTTTATAATCAATACTGTAACATAATGCACCACTATCTGATGACTAAAGAAAAGCCTGCCGCCAGGGACAGGCTTTGATACAACCCCTTATACCAATCTGCACAATGACAACGCCTGAAAAGCGCAGGCAATAAGTTAACAGAAGATACAAGGGAGGCCTGTTAGACAGGCATCTTATGATGCATCAGCCTAACTGAAGTTTGAAGCGAGGGCACTGATTCGGCAGGGACGGCAAAAGCCTCACGCCTGCACTTAAGCCCAGAATAGCAGTTAATGAAGCAGGATAACAGGCTTCCTTGCAAACCACATTGCAGGCAACTCGAATCCATGATTGAGAATCCACTTATTAACTCTGGTTTCGGCTCTATTTGAAAATGAATTATGCAGAATGCATTATGAACTTGCAGTAACAATGATGAATGTTTAAACAGGACCTGTTGCGTACAGCAGCGGGCTTTGTTTTTATAATGACTGAAATTGTGCAAGCGGCACTTGCATTAAAATGGCAGAATTTTTGCAACTGTTTACAGCTTTCGCTGAAGCGTGATTTTGCAAAAGCACGAACTGTTGTTCGTACTTTCACAAACTATCGTTCATACTTTACTACAGTAATACTCTACCGCGGTAAAGTAAGCGGCTTGATCTGCTCAAGAATGGCAGTCCCGGGGGTCTGGATGGAGCGTGAAAATTATATTTTAGTCACTTTTACTGAAAAAATGACTTAAAAATAATCTCCTCCCACTCTGTGCCTGTGGGCATCTGGACTGTGTGTTTGTCATTCAGAACCGTTTGCTGGTTGCGAATTCCTTATTTTGAGCCACTTTTTGGCTGGAATTATATATAGGCCGCAGTATTGCGCTCCATAGCCGTAGTATAAGAGCCCTGTCGTATGGCAGAGCTCCAATATGTTATTAATCAGTTGTCCCTGGTATCTTCATTTTGCTGTTCAAGCACCAGGCAGCATAAAGAGGCACTGCCCTTATGCCGTTCGCAAAGCCGAAGTTCTTTGCGGTTATCCGGATTGAATAAGGCGGATTGTATTTCGGGATATAGACATTCATAAGACTTTTTGTTTTGTTGTGGATGCTGGTTTTGCATTCGACCGGAATCACGCCTTCATCCGTCTGAATGACAAGGTCCACTTCTGCTGTGTTTTCAGAAGTCCAGTAGAAAATTTCAAAATCATTGGCCACAAGCTGCTGCGCCACATAATTCTCAGTCAGCCCGCCTTCGACTTGATCATCTATGCCGGTGCCCGTCAGCAGATTGTTGACAGGTATGTTGAGCTGTGTTGACAGCAGTCCCACATCCGACAAATATGCCTTGAAACTAAACAGATCTCTGGTTCCCTTGCATCCGTTGAGCCCGCTGGTCACACGATAGCAGCGAAGCAGCAGGCCTGCTTTCATAAGCCATCTGACGCTTTTCCCATACTCCCTGCTTCTGGCATCCGGAGCTATTAAACTGTACTGGAACTTCTTGTTCTCTCTGCTCAGCTGAGCTGATATGGACTGGTATGTTTCCTCGTTCCTGATCGCCTCTGCCGGTGAGGCATATTTGCCCATATCGGATCCGTAGTCGCTGAACAGGCGCCTGTGAACAGAACGCACCTTATCAAAATTTCCGGTACTTAAGTATGTCTCAACAGCTGCTGGCATGCCGCCCGTCACCAGGTACTTTCTGTACCAGTCCAAAGCAGTTGCATGTGCCGTTTCCGACATGGGGATGATCTTCTCAAAGCACTCCTGTATCATGTCTTTGAGGGGCTCTGCGCCGACTGCAGACAAAAATTCGCCGAAGTCCATAGGGTACATAGTCAATTCATCTACTTTGCCCACAGGGAAAGAAATGCTTTTTCTCAGTGTTGCGACTCCTATAAGACTTCCTGCTGCGATGATATAATACTCCGGCGCCATTTCCCGGAAGTACTTGAGTGATGTAACGGCCTCAGGGCACTGCTGTATCTCGTCAAAAAATATCAGGGTCTGATTCATGATGATGCTTGTGTTTGACAAAACGGACAGCTCTCTGATTATTCTCTCCGGATTGAGGTCCTGTTTAAAAATACTGCACAGCTGAGGATTGTGCTCAAATGTAAAGGTGACGCAGTTGCTGAAATAATTTGAGGCAAACTCTTCAATCAGCCAGGTCTTTCCCGCCTGCCTTGCCCCCGTTACAACAAGAGGCTGCCTGGCAGGATTTTTCATCCATTCAATTAATGATTTTTCAGCCTTCCTTTCCATAATATACCGCCGGCAATGATAATGATTTCTGTCAGCATCTTATCATAAAATGAGCTGAATGTCAATGATTACACTTTTTTCATATGAAAAAAGTGTATGGTTTACACATTTTTCATAGATAAACTGCATTTTATTGTGCAGAATGCACAAATAACAGTTATTAAATTCAAGCACAGACTTTAACACTTCCCCGGGCCGTAGCAGAAGAGCCCCCATATGGCAGAGCTCCTTTGTGCTGTATGCCGTTTAACAATATCACTTAAAGGCAGTCCAGAATGGCATTTGTGAAGCCGTTACACATTTTACATACCAAAAAAGTGTATGGATTACACATTTTTCATAGATAAAGCAGATTATGTTGTGCATAGTGCACAAACTATGGGCTCTTGTGTGCACCGGTCTTTGCCGCAAAAAGAGCCCTGCCGTACGGCAGGGCTCTCTCTTTCCCCGTTATTGCTGTTACAGATTGTGCTTCAGCAGGTACTTGTTGCTGATGCACTTGAAGCTTGTGGTGTTGTCGTGGTCACGGATCACCACTCCCTCGCGGAGGGTGTCGCAGACTGCGGACTTGCCGTCCGCATAGGCAAGCATTTCATCCACAGCGGGAAGCAGGATGAAGTTGTCGTCCAGGATGGGCACCCAGCGCATGCCGTATGCTGCCATGATGTCCTTTGCCTCGCAGGAGTCTATCTTCTTGCCGTCTATGATGAGGTTGAAGCAGAAGATTTCGTACTCCTTGAGCTTGTACCTGTTATCCTGTATGCCAGGCCCTACGGTCTCGCCCTGCAGGATGACTGTGGATGCATTGCGCTTTTTTGCAAGGTCCGTGAGGATGTCCTGGATCTTGTACTTGAAGGCTATCACCCAGTAGAAGTTGTCATCGTAGTAACACTTCTGGTTCATGTCTTCCTGCCGTACGTTGCGGGAGCATACGACAAACTCGTACTTCCTGCGCCTGATGCGGCGCAGGCCGTATGTGGAAGACGTGCCGTCTATCTTCTCCGTCACCACCATGGGCTTGCCCTTGTACTCTTCCAGCACTTCAGGCATGTTCTGCAGACGGATCTCATCTGTCTTGGTGATCCAGTCCGGGAACTTCCCTGATGACTTCTTGGGAAGCAGGAACCTGAAGGCAAGCTTTCTAAACCACCTGAACTTCATGAACCACTTGAAAACCCTGTTCTTTGAGAGCTTCCTGTGGCACTGCTTCAGGCGCATCATGTCATCCGCCGGCTTCGGCTTGGGGATGACATCCTCTATCTCCGTAATCTTCAGCACTCCGGTGACGTCCTCGCCTATGGCGTGCTTTGTGGTGTCGTGCAGTATGGTCATGGGGAAGACTATTCCCTGTGACAGGACTCCCTTCATCTTGATCGTCTTGATCCTGTACTTGCGCTTCTCAAGGAAGGCGAAGTCCGGGTTGTCCTTGTCCACAACGCTGTCTATCTCTATGTATACGCACAGGTCTCCGGGATTGAACTCGTCCTTGTTCGCGATGCACTGCCATCCAAGAACCCCGACAAGCTCTATCCTGTCCGCGCCCTCTATTGGACGCTTCCATTCTATCTTCTCTATATGGGCTAATTTTCTCATTGTTCCCTCCGGTGTTTCATGTACGTGCCGTACATATAATCTCATGCATAAACGGAATGCCCTGCGGGCCATGCAGCCAATATCCCGCGCTCTCAGCTTCCCTGGCAGACGGACGGCACCAACGGGGAAATGTGCCGTCTGCTTCTCTGTCTGCCCCCTGTATCCTTCCGGCAGCCGTTTAAGAGCCTATACATTAACACCCGGAAAAGGGATTGTCAATCCAAAAATACCCCTGAAATTCTATAAATTCCGCCCTTCAAAAAATTTATACGTCTTTTGCGGAAATACTACGTATTATACACATATAATTAACATTTTGCGCACATTGGCGCTTGTATAATTTTCTGTATAACTGCATATAAAAAGAGCCCGGCCGTCCTGGCAGAGCTCTTGCGTATCTGTGTGGATTTTGTGTGTGCGGCTAGATCCGGATGGTCCTTGAGGGGGCTGTGAAGGATGAAATTACGGCCACGGCATCCTTGAAATAGTACACAACGTTGTTGCCGTCCCCTGGCTGGTACATGGCCTTGAGCTCCGGATAGCTGTCCAGAAGAGCTGCCTGCGCCTCTATGCGGTCATCCTCCACGAGGGTGCCGGAAAGGCGGAGCCACTCTGTTCCGTCAAAGGCGCACAGCTCCACTTTGGGGTTGGCGGCTATCTGCTTTGCAACGTCCTTCACTTTGCCTGTCTGGATGTACAGCTTCCCTTCATACTCATTTATGGTGCCGAAGGCCCTTACCCTGGGCTGGTCCCCGTCTACGGTGGCGAGATAATACACCCCGCACTTTCTGATAAACTCACAAACTTCGTTCATGACCCGTTCTCCTTCTCATACAGGACCCCGCAGGCGCCTGAAACCTGCAGCATCCTTTGCAGCAATATAATACAGACTTCAACAGGATGGTGTCAAGAGCCATTATGGGAACATATACGGCATATTTCAGCCTTGCATGTCCTTTGCCACGGCAAGGGCATCCCTTGCATATGCGCACCAGTCCGGGTCCAGCTCCATCATGACACACTTCCTTCCAAGGGATGCTGCCGCCACTCCTGCAGACCCGGAACCGGCAAAGCAGTCCAGGACTATATCACCGGGATATGTTGTTGCCTGTATGGCATGCTCCAGCAGGGGCACAGGCTTCTCCGCAGGATGTTTGCCCTTGTGCGGACGGACGTTCTCAAAGGTCCAAACGTCCGTGAATTCAACGTCTTTGGACACATTGAACGGCCGTATTATGTCTTCATATTCCGGCATATCTGCAACTCCGGCACCCTCTAAGGCGGCCTTAAGCCTTCCGTACTGTTCCCTGCCGGGAATGCTCCTGCCGGCTTCCCAGTTGGCAATTGCTCCGCCGTGGTTTACATTGCCATACTCTCCGGTAATGGACGCCAGCTGCCGTATGCTCATGCCCGCTTCCCTGCGCCATGCAGCAAGGCTTGCGGCAAAGTAACTGCTATGTAGACTGCCTTCCGCCGTGTTCTCCATGAACAGAATCTTCTCAGAGTACGGATACCACTGCCGCATGGACGCCTTGTGCATCTTCTGTTTCCAGCCGTCATAGCCGGACTCGTTGGGCTTGGTCCAGGTAATCTCAGACAGCACGTGGAAATAGTCGGAGAACATCACCTGCAGCTGCGCAGACATGGACGTGGAGCAGAAACAGAATATGCTTCCGCTGTATCTCAGCACCCTCTTCCACTCTGCGGCATACTGCCTCATCCAGCCAATGTAATCCGCATCCTTTGCAAAGCTTGTGTCCACGGCAATGTTCCGCTTCTTTGTGGTGTGATACTACGGAGGGTCTGTAAGGATCAGGGAGATGCTGTGGTCCGGGAGCTTTGCCATAAGCTCCAGAGAGTCCCCCTGCAGAATAAGGGACCTGTCCGTACGGCAGACTGCGCCTGCATATGCATTGCAGATGTCTTCAAACACTTTTCCGCTGTCCAAGGCCTGCGTTCCTCCCCTCTTTCTGCTGCACATATGATACCATACAGATGCCTTGGTTTGCAATGGCCGCCGGGGCTTTTGGGAGTCTTTACAAGGCCACGCGTATGCGCCAAAAAGCAACCGGACACTTTACAGTAAAGTGTATAACATCACCGGATATGCCCCAGACAACGTCATTTTGGTTGGAGTCCAAGCCGGATCTGTAATATAATGGCATATGTATAAACAGTTATCATATGATAATATAACACAGATTGGAGGCACATTCGCTGCCTGTGGGAGACCTTTCCGTGTGCATTGGAATATACAGACATATTATACGGAGAAGGGATGCGCAGACACAAAAGGGATGCACATGCATCCAAGAAAATGGAAACAGAAGCCGATACAGGCACAGGCAAAGAGATGAACACTGCAGGCATGGGTGCGCTGCAGACCATTATAGCGGAAGACAATGAGTACAGGAAAAAGCTGTTCGCTCTGCATGATGTAGACGGCCGCAGAAGGCTCTTCATGTACGGCGTGGAGTTTGTGTTCCTGTACATAATAGGCATCTGCATGGCGTTTTTGGGATGGGTTGTGGAGAATGCCGCCAAGATGATAACCCAGGGCATCATAGACTCCAGATACCATATCCTCCCCTTCATATCCCCATACGCGCTCATAGTCTTCGCCTTTCATGTCGTTGTGGGAGACATAGACAACTTCACGTTCTTCGGCCACAAGGTCTTCAAAAGCAGGACCGTTAAGAGCATAATCCTCTCAAACGTCATTACCCTTGCCCTGTTCTGCTCGCTTACATTCCTCGGGGAGCTTGCCGTGGGCAATTTGTGGGACAAGTGCTTCGGGGTGCAGCTCTGGAACTACACCGGCCAGCCTATGCACGTAACGCAGTATGCGGGGCTCATTCCCGCCCTCGGATACGGCGTGGGATGTTACCTCCTTTTCCGCCTTGTGTACACGCCTGTGCTGGGGCTTGTGAGACGGAAAATGAAGTACAGGGTGGCGAGGATAATATGCCTCACGCTGGGCATAGCCATAGTGCTGGACACACTGCGGATGATGGTGTGCATTATGGCCTTCGGAGAGGCGCCTATGTTATGGAGCGTGTGCTTCAGATGACCTCAGAGGACAGAATTTGGGAGCCCTGCACCTGAGCCGGCCGGGCCTTTTGCAAGCCTCCAAGAGCGTATATGCGGCCTGTTTTGGAGGTTAGGAGCAATTTTAAAGGAGCCCTGCGGTTTGCGGGACTCCCTTTTTGTGTCTGTTATATGGTCTGTGGCTGTGGGCTGGTTAGGAGAGTTTTTCGAGGAGCTTGAGGTCTATGCCCTTCTCGCCTATCTTGATGATCTCAACCTTGACAGTGTCGCCGATGTTGAGAACGTCTTCAACGCGGTCTATGCGCCTGTTGGACATCTTGGAGATGTGAATCATGCCGTCCTTGCCGGGGGCGAACTCTACGAATGCGCCGAACTGAAGGATGCGCACTACGGTGCCTACGAACATGTCGCCGACCTCGGGGTCATGGGCTATGGAGAGGATTATGGATTTGGCGCGCATTGCATCCTCTATAGGGCCCATTGTGGAGATGTAGCCGTTTCCGGAGTCATCATCGTTGAACTCGATGTCCGTGCCGGTCTCCTCCATGATCTTCTTGATGACGGAGCCCTTGGAACCGATGACATCGCCGATCTTCTCAGGGTCAATGAAGAAGGATACGATCTTCGGTGCGTATGAGGAGAGCTGCGGAGCGACCTCGGGAACACACTCAAGCATCTTGCCCAGGATGAACTGGCGGCCTTCGTTGGCCTGCTCTATGGCGGCCTTCATTATCTCACGGGTTATGCCCTTGATCTTTATGTCCATCTGGATGGCCGTGATTCCGGATACGGTGCCGGCCACCTTGAAGTCCATGTCCCCTAAGAAGTCCTCAAGGCCCTGGATGTCCGTAAGAACACGGAACTCGCCGGACTCCTGGTCCTTTATAAGGCCCATTGCAACGCCCGCTACGGGTGCCTTGATGGGAACGCCTGCATCCATGAGGGCCATTGTGGAGCCGCAGACGGATGCCATTGAGGATGAGCCGTTGGAGGACATTATGTCGTTTACCACACGGATGGCGTACGGGAAGGACTGCTCATCCGGAAGAACCGGTATGAGGGCGCGCTCTGCAAGAGCGCCGTGGCCTATCTCACGCCTGCCGGGTGAACGCAGAGCCTTTGCTTCGCCGGTGCAGTATCCGGGGAAGTTGTACTGGTGCATGTATCTCTTCTCTGTCTCATCATCCAGGCCTTCAAGCTTCTGGGCCTCGCCAAGCATTGCAAGGGTGCATGTCGTGAGGGTCTGTGTCTGGCCTCTTGTGAAGACTGCGGAGCCGTGAACCCTGGGAAGAACACCGCGCTCGCACCATATGGGGCGGACATCTTTTAATCCTCTGCCGTCCGGGCGGATGCCCTGGTTGAAGACCTTCGCGCGGACCTTCTCCTTTGTGAGATAGTACATGGAATCTTTGATGTCCCTTGCGCCGTCCGGATAGATGTCCGCAAAGTGCTCAAGGACCTCGTCCTCCACCTGCTGCTGGCGAGCCTCGCGCTCTGCGCGGTCATATGTCTCTATTGCCCAGTCCACCTTCTCTGCCGCGTATGCGCGCACGGCGGCGTCTATCTCTTCATTGGGATGATACAGCTCTATTTCTTTCTTGGGCTTGCCCACAGCGGGAACTATCTCATCCTCTATGAAATGGCATATCTTCTCTATCTCTTCCTGTCCGAAGATGATGGCGTTGACCATCTCATCGTTGGTGACCTCGTCCGCGCCTGCCTCTATCATGAGAATGGCGTCCTTTGTGCCTGCAAGGTTGAGATGTATGCGGCTTCTTGCTCTCTGGTCTGCATCCGGGTTGATGACATACTTGCCGTCCACAAGGCCTACGACAACGGAGCCTGTGGGGCCTGCCCAGGGGATGTCTGAGATTGCGAGGGCTACGGATGAGCCTATCATTGCGAGGGGCTCAGGGGATACGTCCGGCTCTACGGAAAGGGCCTGGGCTATGACTACTACGTCATTGTAGAACCCCTTCGGGAAAAGGGGGCGAAGCGGGCGGTCTATGAGGCGGGCCGTAAGTATGGCCTTGTCCGAGGCCCTGCCTTCACGCTTCTTGAATCCGCCGGGAATCTTGCCCACGGAATACATCTTCTCCTCATAGTCCACCTGGAGAGGGAAGAAGTCTATGCCCTCGCGCGGAGCGTCCGACATGCAGACGGTGACCAGCACCGCCGTGTCCCCGCAGCGCACCAGAGCAGCTCCGTTGGCCTGTTCGGCGTACTTGCCGGTCTCAACTATGAGCTCCCTGCCGCCTACAGTCGTGCTGAACTGCTTGAAATTAACCATAATGCAAACTCCTGTGTTCTTGTGCCTGAGGCACCCGCCTCAGACTGTATATGAATGATTTTTAGACAGTTTAAGTGTGATGAAAGGGAAATTTTAATGTAAAAGAGAGCGAGGTCTTTGCGCCCGCTCCCTTTTAATGTCACTTTCTTAAGTTCAGTGCCGCGATTATAGCACGGTATCTCTCAATGTCCTTGCTCTTGAGATAATCCAGAAGGCCACGTCTTTGGCCTACCATTTTAAGAAGGCCGCGGCGGCTGTGGTTGTCATGGATATGCACCTTCAGGTGCTCATTGAGATGGTTGATGCGCTCTGTCAAAAGAGCAATCTGCACTTCGGGGGAACCCGTATCCCCTTCCTTGCGGCCGTACTTGGCAATGATTTCGGCTTTGTCCATTATGTTTATCCTCCAAAAGAATGGAACTTGATTCACGGGAATCAAAGCGGGCATCGAGTGCTTGCTCCTCTTTGAAACCGTAGCCTAAACATAATATCATAAGACTTTTCAAATGGCAAATGAAATTTGTATCTTTTAACCCCAAAATCCGTCCAAAATCCGTCCAATCCGCCAAAAATTCCTAACCACTGTTATATAGTACAAAACCCCTGTCTACGTACCGGGACTGCGCACCGTCATGGTACCTAACAAGGCCCGTACACGGGCATTGCAGCAGCATCACAAGGGCTTTGCAGGCTTCATATGCATTTGACAACCCTCCCTCCAAGTGCTATATTAACGGCATCCTTTTAAGGGACCGGAGCCCTAAGCTCCGGATAGGATGCGGGACATGTTCATTGCTTTAAACGGGCAGCTTGCCAGCGGAAAGAGCACTATATGCAGGATTCTGGAGAAACGGTACGGCTTCTCCACTTTCTCCACGGGCCAGATCCAGAGGGGCCTTGCCAACGAGATGGGCATAACAACGCTGGAGCTCAACGAGCTCGGCATGAAGGACTACCACTATGACTACATCATAGACGGGCGCCTTTCCCAGTACGCAAAGGAAAACACGGACAAGGACATTATCTTTGACTCCCGCATGGCCTGGCACTTCGTTGAAGGCGCATACAGGATACACCTTCTGGTCTCTCCTATAATAGCTGCGGAGCGCGTGTACGGCAAGCGCGAGACCAGGGAAGAGACATACCACAGCGTGCAGGAAGCCATGGAGGACCTCATCAAGCGCCGCCAGGTTGAAGCCGAGAGATACAAGGTCATATACCACGCCAACATGATGGACTTCAGAAACTATGATTTAATCATAGACACCAGCACCCTTGCCCCTGAGGGCATCTGCGACATCATATATGACAACATAAAAGACCTGCTTGAATCACACAAGCAGATCTCTTCCTCCGGGAATCATTCCCCCAGGATATATCTCTCCCCTAAGAACATCTACCCCTCCGGACAGGCAGAGCCCTGCGGCCCGGAGCCCAGCCTCGTGCAGGTTCTCAAGGTAGAAGACAGCATGTACATATACAGGGGTGCGGAAATCATCAAGGCCGCAAACATGAAGCAAGTACAACTTCCCTTTGTGGAAGTTGTCATGGCTGCCCAGGATGATGAGCTTATCCCCGGCACTTCCGTCTCAGCCAAAGACTTCGTGAAGACCACAAAAGCAGACATTGCCGCTTGGGAGAATGATAACGGCTTCAAGTACGGCTATATCCCGGACAGGATACACTGACCCGGAGCATTGTATGAAACACAAGTCAAAGCTCCCTGCTTTCATTGCGGGGAGCTTTCATAGTATCCGGCTGTGGCTTGTGCCTTTGCGGCATCAGATGCCAAACTCCTGCTTAAGAATGGCCTCAAACTCTTCCTGTGTGTACGTCTTGCCTTCCTTGGATGCCTGCACCCTTTTCTTAAGGAGCTCCATGAGCTCATCCTCTGTCATGTCCTCAATGCATATGAGTCCGGTTTTCTTGTCTCTGTTCTCTTCCATATGATACCTCTCATGCATCCCTGCTTTGCCGGGAATGAGAACATTACAATCATGAATTTTGGCAAGTCAATAATACCTGCGGAAAGAGACTCATTTTTGTGCAGAAATACAGTAATATGTGTAGTATTTTTGTTTTTTTCGTATAACGAAAAACACAGATTCTGTGCATGTTAAAAGCCCTCCGGACTGGGCCGGGGAGCTTCCGCTGTACAGGTTATTTCGTTACACCCAGCGGGTGTCATTCTTCGCAAGACGTATCTGCCCGCAGGCCGTCTTCATCTGCCGGATATGAACCCTCTTCCGTGCCGGAGACGGATTCCTCTGTATCCAGGGAATAGGTGCCGTCTGTCTGCAGGGTGTAGTATGTGAGGACGCCTGTCTTTGCGCTGTATATGGCAATCTCCGTGCCGGAGGAAAACTCCAGGACATATGAGCTGCTGTCCGTAACCAGGCAGCCGTAATCTGCGTCACCGGAGGAAACGGGCGAGATGAAGCCGTCCATGGAATCCTTGTAGCCAAGGGATTCGTCAAAGTCTGCCATGCGGCAGTTGAAGACGAATGCAGCGTACTCGGGGTCTACGGATACGAACGTCGTGGACTGGTAGCCGGAGACGTACACGCCCGGGTTAAAGAACAGTATGAGCTCCGCAGGGATTGTGGAGTCTATGTCCGTAAGCCCCAGCTCCTCAAGATGCTCCAGCTTTCCGGATACGGTGTACGTGGGGTTCTTCGGATGGCCCTTGTAGTAGTAGACGTAGTCATCGCCGCAGTATGCCATTACGGCCTTCACGTAGTCATCGAAGCAGTCCTCGTTCACGTCCCAGGTGCCAAGGATCAGCATGATCTTTTTGCCTTCTTCTGCGGCTTCTGTGAACATCTCATCGCTGAAGTTGTACAGGGCCTTCAGGGAGGCCTGCTGGCTTTCGTCCAGAGCGGACAGAAGGGTGTTGAGGTCCTTTACAAAGATGCTTGTGTCCACAAGGGCCTCTACCTCCGCATACATCTCATCATTGTCCGTGGCAAGGGTGCCGCTAATCCTGGTGAGCCACCAGGTAACGTTGGGCTCCTCCTTTGCCATGACATATGCATACTCTTTTAGGTCTCCCGCGTCTATGACATATTTGGAGTTCCTGGTGTATGAGCCTCCGGCGGCCACCTGCGTTTTAAGGGTCTCATACTCTCCTTTCATCTTCTCATACTCTGCGGCGTTCAGGGCGGAGTCTGCGTTGTTGAAGTGCCTGTTGAAGGCCTCAAAGCTTGCAGTGCCGTCTGAAAGGAGCGTCACATCATAGTTCTCCGCAGGGATGCCGCTGGCAATGGTGGCATCCATCCAGCCGTATGCGAAATAATCGCAGTAGTATAAGTGGAAGTATGAGTCCGGGTTAATCTCGTACAGCTCGCGGATCCACTCGGATGTCTTTGCATAGATGGTTTTCTCATCCGTCTCTTTGGTGAGCTCCGTGGCAGAGCCTACCGGCATCGTGTACACGTTCTCAGGCATGGCCTTGTAGTTCCAGGCGCTTGCCCTCTTCAGCCACACGAATGTCGGTATTGTGTATCCGTCCGTTATCTCCTCAAGCTCCAGTGAAAAGAGCGTAACGGGCATTGTGGATGTCAGGGGGGCTATGACATACTCATCCGCATACAGCTCCACTTCCGTGGTCTCTGTGGCGGTATAGATGCCCTTGGATGTGGAAACCTTCACTGTCTGGCGGCCGTAGAAGGCATCCACTTCATACTCTCCTTTGCGTATCTGATTCATGTTGGAAAGGGTGACGGACTGCACGTCATCACCGTCATGGGACACTTCTATGACAACCTTGTCAACCTGCCTGGACGTGTCCCATCCAACCGTTATGGTCTGGGCGTCTTCATCCGTCTGCACTGCCGTTATCTCCAGCTCCACTTTCCATATGGTAAAATACAGAGCCACGAACACAGCCAAGCATGCAAGCACTACAAAAACCAGCAGGCATATCAGAAGGACCCTTCCCCTGTGTTTCATATCCTTATCCTTATCCAACTGCAATCTCTCCTTAAGCCGGCAGCATCCCGGGGGCTGCCTCCCCTTTAGCGCCATATAAAGGACCGGACCTTTACAACCGGATTATACGGCAAAACAAACGCAAAGGCAAAGGTTTAAGCGGAAAAAGTCCGGGGAGCAGCACATACTGCACCCCTCTCATATGAAACGGCAGGCTGTATCTGTGCCATGCGGAAGCTGCGGACAGGAATTTGCTATTCCGCTTCGGGGAAATTTTTCGTATGTTTTAAGTTTAAAATGAGTTGACAGCCTATTTATCATTTGTTATAATTTGCTAGCGTTGAATTGAAGAGACAAGCGTGCGAATGCGGGTGTAGTTCAATGGTAGAACGCTAGCCTTCCAAGCTGGACGCGTGGGTC
>JAJPYR010000059.1 GCA_021204825.1 Clostridia bacterium
CGAGATGCTCAGGAGTCTCGTGGGCTCGGTGATGTGTATCAGAGACAGTAAGTATACTGCGACAAACGGAATCGTCAGAATTAAGGCACAGAAACGTTCATATATATTCATTTTCATTCCAGTTCAAACAAATGATTATTTAAAAATATGCAAACAACAGTTCGTACTTCGGCCGGTGCAGAAAAACTCCAGATTTGCGCCACGGAGGCCTGGCTAAGGGTGTTTGCGTCAACAGAGGGCACAAACGTAAAAGCACGGCTCTGGGAAATAGCCGTGCTTAAGTGCGTCATATGTCATGCGTTTGTCGCTGCGGGTGTCAGCCGAGATTCTTTGCAAGGACCTGTTCGAAGCAGGCGCCGTAGAAGTGCTCTTTCGGGGTCTTGCGGATGCAGTCACGCACGAACTCGGATGCAAAGTCTGCGGACTCAGCCACGGACTTGCCCTGCAGGTATGCGGCTGTGAAGGTTGCGGCGAAGATGTCGCCTGTGCCGTGAAGGCTTACGGGAAGCTTCTCGCCCAGAACGTATGAAATCCGGCCGTTCTCGCAGATGACTTCGCCGATCTTTCCGTCCAGCTCCACTCCCGTTATCACGGCAGTGGCCTTTGTGAGCTTCCCGAGAGCCCGGATGAGGTTCTCGAGATACTCTTTCGTGTGGGCTGCGCTGTACGGGGTGCCGGTTAAGAAGCATGCCTCGGTTACGTTGGGCAGGATGATGTCTGCGTTGGAGATGAACTTTGCCATGGCCTCAACGTATGTCATGTCAAAACCTCCGTAGATCCTGCCGTTGTCTGCGAACACGGGGTCTATGATCCTGATGGCTCCGTCTGCGGAGAAATCCCTGAAGCAGGTCTCTGCTGTCTCCATGAGTGGTGTCTTGCCGAGGTAGCCTAACAGGAAGCCGTCAAACTTGAATCCCTCGCCGCGCCATACCTCGAAGATGTTCTTTATCTCGTCAGTCAAGTCAAGGTAGCTCCATTTGGAGAACATTGTGTGGTTCGAGAGAACGGCAGTAGGGAGCATGCAGGTCTCTATGCCGTATGCAGAAAGGATGGGATGAACCACAGTCAGTGAGCATTGTCCTACGCAGGACAGGTCCTGCATCGCAAGCAGTCTTTTGTTGGTCATAATGTTTCACCTTCTTAAATTGCACTATAGAATGAATATGCTTCATAACGGGGCATCCGTACGGAGATGCCCGCGCATGTTTCTGCCGTAATTTTGCCGGCATGCAGATTACTGCATGTGCTTCTGCTTAACCTTTTTGTCCACGATATGGCGCTTCTTGAGCTCGTCGCGGATGTCATTGAGGGAGATCCCCATGTTCACGAGAAGGACCATCACGTGGTACACGAGGTCTGAGACCTCGAAGATGACCTCAGCCTTGTCTCCGCCCTTGCCGGCCACAATGACTTCAGTGCTCTCCTCTCCTACCTTCTTGAGGATCTTGTCATTGCCCTCGTTGAAAAGGTATGACGTGTATGAGCCTTCCGTGGGATGCTCTTTCCTGCCCTCAAGGAGATTGTACAGGCCGTCCAAGGTGTACTCCGGAAGGGTGTCTGAGGAGTATACGTAGTCATTGAAGCAGCTCTCAGTGCCAAGGTGGCATGCAGGTCCGTCCTTCACTACCTCTACCGTGAGGGCATCCCTGTCACAGTCTGCTTTTATGTACACTATGTGCTGCACGTTTCCGGATGTCTCACCCTTTCTCCAAAGCTCCTGGCGGGACCTGGACCAGAAGCAGGTGCGGCCCTCCTTTATGGAGATTTCCAGGCTCTCCCTGTTCATATAGGCCACAGTGAGGACCTCTTTTGTGTAGAAGTCTGTCACTACCGCCGGGATGAGACCCTGTCCGTCAAATTTGAGTTCGCTGATGTCAAGCATGATTGTTCCTCTCAAAGATATGTTATGTGAAGCAGCCTGAGGCTGCATGGTCTTGTGTCTGCGTGGGAAAAGGGCAGATATGCGCAGTTATACGCGCACAGGTATGCCTGCATCCCGCAGGGCCTTCTTGAGGTCCGGGATGGCTATCTCGCCGAAATGGAACACGGACGCGCCAAGGCCTGCGTCTGCATTCACGGACTTGAACAGGTCTATGAAGTCCTGCACGCACCCGGCTCCGCCGGAGGCTATGACGGGTATCCGCACTGCGTTGCAGACAGCGTCCAGCATCTCGAGGTCAAAGCCTTTCTTTACGCCGTCTGTGTCTATGGAGTTGAGCACAATCTCACCTGCTCCGTTCGCCTCGCCGAACTTTGCCCAGGATACTGCCTCCAGGTCCGTTTCTTCGCGGGCTCCCTTGGAGAAGACCTTGAACTTTCCGTCAACGCGCTTCACGTCCATGGAAAGGACCACGCACTGGTCCCCGTACTTTTTGGCGGCCTCATGTATGAGGGACGGGTTCCGGATGGCGCCCGAGTTGACGCTTACCTTGTCCGCGCCGCACTTCAAGACCCTGTCAAAGTCATCCACGGTGTTTATGCCGCCGCCTACGGTCAGCGGAATGAATATCTGGGACGCCGTCCTGCGGAGGATGTCTGTGAAAAGCGCTCGGCCTTCAAAGCTTGCCGTTATGTCATAGAACACAAGCTCATCCGCACCGGAGTCGGAGTATATCTTCGCAAGATGCACCGGGTCATCCACATCGCTGACGTTCAGGAAGTTCGTGCCCTTCACTACCCTTCCGTTCCTCACGTCCAGGCATGGTATTATACGCTTAGCTAACATTTATGTCTCCCGCAGCCCTTGGAGGGCTGTTTTCTGTCTGTATTGCATGGTGCCTCAGTTCTGGCTAAAGCCGTTATATGTGCGCTGTTTTGACAGGAATCATTCCTGCGGGCCGGCCACGGAAATGGCCTGTCCAAGGTCCAGACGCCCCTCGTACAGAGCCCTGCCGAGGATGACTGCATCCACGCCGATATCCTTGAGGGCGCCTATCTCATCAAGGTACGTTATGCCGCCGGAGGCCGTTATCTTAAGGCCCTCTATGTCCATGAGGCGCCTGTAGATGTCCAGATTGGTGCCGGAAAGGGCGCCGTCCTTGGAGATGTCTGTGTATATGACAGTCTTAACCCCCGCCTTTGCAAGGTCCTTGCAGAATGATACGGAGTCTATGTCCGTGACGCTGCGCCAGCCGGAGATGGCAACCCTGCCGTCTGCGGCATCCACGCCCACAGCGATTCTGTCCCCGTACTTTTCCGCCATGCGGACCACGAAGGGGAAGTCGGTTACGGCTACGGTGCCAAGGATTACGCGGCCCGCACCGGAAGAGAGATACTTCGCTATCTGTGTCTCTTCACGTATGCCGCCGCCTGTCTCCACAAAGAGAGGCGCCGCCTTTATTATCTTGCCAACGCTCACCGCATTGTCCGGGTTGCCGGACTTGGCTCCGTCCAGGTCTACGGCATGCAGATAGCGGGCGCCGTCTGCATAGAAGCCTTTGGCTGCTTCTTCCACAGAGAGGGAATATTTGGTGACCTTGCCGTAATCCCCCTTGAGAAGACGGACAACCTCACCCTGTATCATGTCTATAGCCGGAAATACCTTCATGTTGTGTCCTCGCTGTGTGGTTTCAGGTATGTATATCTGGAATTCAGGTATGTATATCCCGGGGCTCATATGAGCTGCAGGATGGCCTTTAACGCGCTGCATGCGGCCTGTTTTGCGTCCCGGCATGCGGCCGGAACGGAGCGTGCAGGGCGCCCTGTAAGCTGCATTACAGCTCTGCAAAGGCGCGGAGTATCTTCATGCCAACGGGCCCGCTCTTTTCCGGATGGAACTGCGTCCCGTATACGTTCCCGGAGCCGCAGGCAGCCGTCACGGGCGTTGTGCCGTACTCGCAGTATGCAAGAAGCGAGTCCTCGCACTTCTTTGCCTGGAAGGAATGCACGAAATATACGTAGTCTCCCTCACAGGTATACTTGAACAGCGGGCTGGGCTTTGTGAATATGAGCGAGTTCCAGCCCATGTGGGGTATCTTGAGGCCGGTTACGTCCTCTGCAAGGGGACGCACCTCACCTTTGAGAAGCCCCAGGCCCCGGTGCTCTCCGTACTCATAGCCGCGTTCAAAGAGAAGCTGCATGCCGAGGCAGATGCCGAGAAGCGGCGTGCCGTTTGCAGCCACTTCGCGGACGGTGTCTGCAAGGCCTGTTTCATTGAGCTTGTCCGCGGCATCCCCGAAGGCTCCCACACCGGGAAGGATAACCCTGTCTGCGGACAGGATTGCCTTCTTGTCCGATGTGACTAAGCTCTCCAGACCTAAGGACTGCAGGGAGCTTTTGAGCGAGAACAGGTTGCCCACGCCGTAATCTACGATGGCTATCATAATACACCTTTGGATGAGGGCACTTCTGTGCCTACGATCCTGACGGCCTTGGCAAGCGTGCGGCCGAAGGACTTGAACACTCCCTCTATTATATGATGCGTGTTCTTCCCGTACAGCTTCTTGAAGTGCAGGGTTACTCCTGCCTCTCTGGTGAAGGCCATGAAGAACTCTTCCACAAGCTCCGTGTCAAAGAGGCCTACCCTGCGCTTTGTCTCTTCATCCTCGCCGTCCAGCACCTTTGCGGAAGGTATCTCAACGTCAAAGTTGAGGTAAGAGCGTCCGGAGATGTCTATGGCGCAAAGGATGAGCGCCTCGTCCATGGGAAGGATGATGTCTGCGTAGCGGGCAATGCCTGCCTTGTCCCCTATGGCCGCCTTAAAGGCCTTGCCGAGAGCAATGCCAATGTCCTCTGTGGTGTGGTGGAAGTCCACGTCTGTGTCCCCGTTGCACTTCACTGTGAAGCCGAAGCCGGAATGTACGGCAAACAGCTCCAGCATGTGGTTGAGGAATCCGCAGCCTGTGTCCACAGACTTCTCACCGCCGTCCAGGTCCAGCATAAGGCGGATTTTGGTCTCGTTGGTGTTTCTCTCTATCTCAGCCTTTCTCATATAGAATCTCCTTTATACTGTCTATAAGGGTCTGTATCTCGGCATCGCTGCCGATGGTAATGCGCACATAGTCTTTTATGCGCTCATCATCAAAATGGCGCACCAGTATGCCCCTCTTCCTTAAGGCCGCCTGCAGCTCCGCTCCGCCCATCTTCGGTGTTCCTGCAAGAATGAAGTTGCTGCTGGACGGAAGCACTGTGAAGCCCATTCCCTTCAAGGCGCCTGCAAGCTTTGCTCTTGTGGCCATAATCTTCGTGCGGCATGAGTTGAAGTACTCCACGTCCGTTATGGCAGCCGCAGCAAGGCGCTCCGAGAGCCTGTTCACGTTGTACGGGTTGAAGGAGAACTTCACCCTGTTGAGGTCCCCGATGAGCCCTTCCTGCGCCATGGCAAAGCCTACACGGGCGCCGGCCAGGGACCTGGACTTGGAAAATGTCTGGATTACGATGAGGTTTGGATACCTGGGTATGAGCTGCACGGCAGTCTCGCCGCCGAAGTCTACATACGCCTCATCTATGATGACCACCCTACTTGGGTTGGAAGAGACAATCTTCTCTACGTCTTCCAGCGGAAGATATATGCCCGTCTGCGCATTGGGGTTGGCAAGGAATACGGTTCTTGAGTCCCGGATGTAAGGCTCTGCGGAGACGGTGAAGTCCGGATTAAGAGGGATCTCATCATATGCCACGCCGAAAAGCGAGGCGAAGACCTTGTAGAAGCCGTAGGTTACGTCCGGGAAAACGGCTCCGTTCTCACAGAAGGCCGCAAAGGAGAATGCCAGGGACTCATCCGAGCCGTTGGTGACTAAGACATTGTCCTTTGTGAGGCCGTACTGCGCATAGAAGTCCGCTATGGCGGAGCGCAGAAGGCCGCTCTCGGGGTCTGAGTACAGCCTGCAGTCCTTGAGCTCCTGCGTCTTTATGGCCTCCACAGCGCAGCGTGAGGGGTAATACGGGCTCTCGTTGGTATTAAGTTTTATAAGCTTCTCCTTGGGCTGTTCACCGGGGGTGTACGGCTCCAAAGAAGAGAGCTTCCTGTTCAAAAACTCGCTCATGATATCTGGCCGTTGTATGTCTTAAACTCTGCATAAGCAGCAGATTTCAGGTTTTTTTTGGTCCGGATGCACCTGCCGGGGCATTACTTTCTGAAGCGCACTGCAACGCTCTCTCCGTGGGCTGTGAGGCCTTCGGACTCTGCAAAGGATATGATGTCCTCCGCAGCGGCTTCGAGGGCTTCCGGGGTGTACTCCATGTACTGCGTGGTCTTTACGAAGTCATCCACGCCGAGAGGGGACGCAAAGCGTGCCGTGCCGGATGTGGGCAGAGTATGGTTTGCTCCGGCGTAATAGTCGCCTACTGCCTCAGGGGTGTTGTATCCAAGAAATACGGAGCCTGCGTTCTTTACCTTTTCAAGGTTCTCCCTGGCGTTCTGGATGCAGAGCTCCAGATGCTCCGGAGCGTACTCGTTGGCTACTTCTATGGCTGTGTCCGTGTCCGGGCATACGATTATCTTGCAGTTGCTGTCTATGGAAGCCCCTGCTATCTCCACGCGGGGAAGGAGCTTAACCTGGCGCTGTATCTCAGCCATGACGGCGTCTGCAAGCGTCCCGCTGGTGCAGATGAGAAGGGCTGAGGCAAGCTTGTCATGCTCTGCCTGCGAGAGAAGATCTGCCGCAACGTGTACGGGATTGGCGTATTCGTCTGCCACCACGAGGATCTCGCTGGGGCCTGCAACCATGTCTATTCCGCACACTTCAGAGGCAACAAGGCGCTTTGCGGTGGCAACAAAGATGTTGCCGGGGCCTGTAATTTTATCCACACGGGGGACGGATTCCGTGCCGTACGCAAGGGCCGCTATGGCCTGCGCGCCGCCGATCTTGAGAATGCGTGTCACGCCGCACATTTTGGCTGCCGTGAGGACCTCCGGCTTTACCTTGCCGTCTGCCTTTACGGGCGTTGCAACTATGATCTCCTCCACTCCCGCTATCTTTGCCGGGATGGCGTTCATGAGAAGGGTTGAAGGGTATGCGGCTGTGCCTCCCGGGATGTACAGGCCTGCGCGCTTTACCGGTATTATGCGCTCTCCGAGGACGACTCCCGGACGCTTTATCTCAAAGCCGGTGCGCTTCTGTGCCCTGTGGAACTCGCTTATGTTGTCTATGCTGTGCTGGAGAGTCCGGATGTATGCGGGGTCCAGGGATGCCATGGCTTCCTGTATCTCCTCATCCGTTACGTACAGGTCCCCTGTGTAGCCGTCAAATTTGGCGGCGTAACTTTTAAGGGCCTTGTCTCCGTTTGCACGGACGTTCTGTATAATCTCGCGGACGGTCTGCTCTGCCGCCATGCTCATCTCTTCACGGGCTCCGAAGAGCTCCTCTGCGCTTTGTCCGGTGTAAATGATCTTTTTCATGATATCCCCTGTATGATGTCTCTGAATGCAAGCCGCCACAAGTTTTTTGGCGGCTTAAAGCCGTTATATGTGCGCTGTTTTATGCAGCCGGTGCCTTTGACGGGCCCAGGCTTGAATGCCGCAGGAACGGCTGGTTTACTGCGGGATTATCTCCTTGAGCTTCTGTGTGAGGCGGATGATGTCCTGGCGCTTGAACTTGTATGACGCCTTGTTGGCAATGAGCCGCATGCTTATCCTGAAGGCCTCGTCTATGACCTCAAGGTTGTTCTCGCGCAGGGTTGTGCCGGTCTCCACGATATCAAAGATTACGTCCGAAAGGCCTAAGACGGGCGCGAGCTCTATGGAGCCGTTGAGCTTTATTATCTGCACCTCACGGCCCTTGGACTGGTAGAAGGACGTGGCGCTGTTGGGGAACTTTGTGGCCACTTTGAGCGGCCTGGATGTGTCATCCTGGAACCCTTTCTTTGCTGCCACGCACATGCGGCACTTGCCCATGTTCATGTCCAGAAGCTCATATACGTCCGGGCGGTATTCATCCAGTATGTCTTTGCCTATAAACCCTACGTCCGCAGCCCCTTCCTCCACGTATACGGATACGTCCGTGGGCTTTACCCAGAACAGGGAAACGCCCGTGTCCTCATCCGTGAAGACCAGCTTGCGGCTGTCTGCCACATAGTCCCTGCAGGAGAAGCCTGCCTGCTCCAGAAGATTGTATGCCTTGTCTCCAAGCCTGCCCTTCGGCAGGGCGAATTTAATCATTGAATGCTCCTTTGACACTCCGCAAAGTCTCCATACCGCTTGTACCATCACAGGTCATCCCTTCAGGGCCGGTTGAGGAGAGGTCTGCGGTGCCGAACCTGCGGAAGTCTATCTCTCCGAGATACAGGGCGAAGCCTATGGCCTGCGCCTTCTTGCCGAACTTTTCCAGCAGCTTGTCATAGCGGCCTCCGGAAAGGACGGCTTTGGAAATTCCGTTGACGTATCCCTTGAAAATTATGCCGTTGTAATAGTTGTAATCCCCTACTATGGAGAAGTCCACCTGCATCTCGCCCACGGCATTTCCAAGGAAGCTTGCCATCTCGGCAATCTCTCTGGATATGTCCAGGCCCTTTATCTCACGGAGCTTCTGCAATGCCTGCTCCCCCTCCGCGGGAAGGGTTATAAGCGTTAGGAAAGGCTCATATTCACGGGGCTTTTTCCCTAAGGTCTCCATAAGGCGCATGAAGTCATGCTCATTCTTGCCCTTGAGGCAATCCAGGGCCGCGTGCTCTTCATTGCGCTCTAAAGAGAGCATCCTGAGGGCCTTCACAATGATGCCCATGTGGGATATGTCCACCATGTTCTCTGCGGAAACCTTGGAAAGAGTGGCATATATGAGCTTGCAAAGCTCCAGCGTGGCTTTCTCGTCCACGGTGCCCATTATCTCAATGCCTATCTGTGAGATGTCATTTATGCCGCCCCCTGCTGCCTTGCGGAAGATCTTTTCATCATAGAAGAGCTTGCGTGTCCTGAGCTTCCCGCCGGCAGGGTCTGCGTGGATGTCTATGTTCTTGGCAATGGAGATGGTAACGTCCGAGCGGAGAGCAAGAAGCTTTCCGCCGGCGTTGACCGCTATGACGTCCTTGGAGTTCAAGAAGCTCTCATTCTCCGCATAGAAGGCATACTCCTCAAACCCGGACAGGTGGTACTCTTCATAACCGTAGTCTATGTACAGGCTTTTGAGGTCCATCTTGACCCCGTCCGCCATGCTAATGTTCTTTATATACATCTTATATGGTATCCTTATGTAAACAGGTCTCTCATATGCATGCAGGCATACGCATGCATTCCCCTTCAAGGGAACTATTCTGCGGTCATTCCTCCGGGAGCTCTGCCAGCTCCTCCGCAGATGCATCCTCTGCTTCCGGGGCCTCTGCCTCAGGGGCCCATGCCTCAGGGACCTCTGCCTCAGGGGCCGCTGCCTCAGGCGCATCCGGGGATACGAACTTGCGGTACCCGCCGCTGCCGTGAGTCACGCAGCGCGCTATGCGGCTTATGGTGGTGCTGGAAAGCTTAGTCTCCTTGATTATCTCTGTGTATGTCTTGCCTTCCATGCAGAGCTTGGCGGCATGCGCCCTCATGGCCATGTTCTCCACTTCCTTGTACGTGCAAAGGTCCTCCAGGAGTGCCCTGCAGTCTTCCTTGGTCCGGAGCTTGAGCAATATGCCGTACAGTTCATCTTCGCAATTTTGCATGAAATCTTCTGTCATCTCATACCTCTTTACAGGCATTATACTTTACTGCAGTAAATTAGTAAAGTGTTTTACATGGCAAAATGCATAGATTTTGGGCCGTTTCATCCGGATTCCTTTGAAATTTTGCCCCCGCAGGCTCCTGCAGCCTTTTTTGCGGCAAAAGAAAAGGGGCGGGCGCCCGCTCCTTAACTTTTTCTTGCAACTATCCGGAATATCTTGAAGCCCTGCTCCTTGAAGTGCTGCTCATACTCCGTCTCTATGTCCCCGTTGGCAACGGAGTCCCAGTCCTCGCTTGTGGAAACTATCTCAAACCCGCATGAGGGGTAATTGTCTGTGGAGAACCGGTACAGGACCTCGTTATCCGTCTTCTGCCATATCTCCCCGCCGGGGCAGAGGAGCTTTTGGTACAGCTCCAGAAAACGGGTGCTTGTAAGCCGCTGGCGCTTGCCGCCGTGCTTTAAAAGCGGGTCTGAGAAGTTGAGATAAAGCCTTGAGACGGAGCCTTCCGGGATGTACTTTTCCAGCATCTCAGCAAGGCAGTTGAAGAAGTATATGTTGCGTATTCCCTCCGCCTTGACTCTCTCCACTGCCGTTATGATGACGTTGGAGACCTTCTCGCAGGCTATGTAGTTGATCTCCGGGTGCTGCCTGGCAAGCTGGCACACAAAGGAGCCTTTGCCGCAGCCTATCTCAAGGTGCAGCGGATTGGAGTTGCCAAAGAATGCCTCGAAGTCCACATACTGCTTCTCCTGCACTGCCTCCCTCATGTCCGACACGGAAAAATCCGCGGGCATCATGATGTCCTCGCACGCTTTGAGACGTTTCTCCAGGTTGCCTTTCTTTCTCATTCTCATACCGCAAAGTGTACCACAACAAGCCCAAAATGGCAAACGCTTTTAGTCTGCTGCGCACAAGGCTTGTAACGGAATGGCGCGCATGCAGAGATGATGAACACGCCAAAGCCTCAGGCGGAAACTTTAAAATGCGGTTATGGAAAAGTCCGGATTTTGCCCTTGAATTTCATGAAAAAGTCTGCTTTTTACCTATGATTTCTGCGGAAAAGTCCGGATTTTAGAGCCCGTATTATATGCAAAATTCCAGGCTGTCTCTTTATGGGCCCTGTTAAACCGGCATATATGCCACCGTTTGCCCCGGATGAAATGAAAAACAACATAGTGTTGTATAACAGCGCTAAACTGTAAAATCCGGCAGACGGACGGACACATCCGGACCACACAGGAACAGCACCCCGTAATAAAGCCCGGCACATAGGCCGGGCTTTGCGTTACTCTTTGTTGTCTGTTTCCGCAGGCTGTGCGGGCTCTGCGGGTGCTTCCGGCGCAGGTGCTTCCGGAACGGGCTCCTCGCGGTGCTTGGGAGGACGGCCGCGGCGTTTGGGAGTGCCGGAGACGGACGGAGCAGAATCCGGGGCAGATGTGGCTTTCCTGGATGCCAGGGATTTTCTGGTCCTTGAGAGGCTCTTGCATTCCTTGCTTAAGAGCTGCAGGTCGGAGCCTTCAATGACACTCTCGTAATGGCCTGCGATTCTGGGCGGGTACTTGGCAAGATTCTTGTTGAGGAAGTCGCAGAAGTCCTTGGCAACGGCTACGGGAGACATGATTATCATCTCACCCTGGAAGCCGGCCAGCCAGGAATAGAATGTAGGGGACAGCTGCACGCCGACACGGAAACGCACATGGTCGTCCGGGGCCAGAGTAAAATTCACATCGCCGCCGAACATGTCCATGATGGCGTTTATGAGGTTCTTGCTTGACTCGATGATGACCTTCACCTTATTGCCGGAATACATGCTGAACTGAGTATTGAGGAACTCTTTCTTGCGGTCATTTATGTCCTCTGGCAGATTGCGGGCCTCGTCGACCACGTTCACGTTGTCCATGCGGTCTATGCGGTATGTTGTCAGGTTGCCGTACTTCTCGTTGTATACCATGAGATAGTAGTTGTTGCCTGAGCATACGGTGCCGACAGGGTTCTCCACATACAGGTACTTGTTCTTGCGGTAGTTCTTCTGCTTCTTCTCGTTGTAATCGAAGTAGTTGAACGAGATCTTGCAGTCCTGGGAGATGGCGTTCGCAATGTTATTGATGAAATAGTATATGTGATCATCCTCAAACTTCACGTTGGTGCTTTCCATCGTGCTATTTATAAGAGCCGGCGCCTGTGCTTTGCCGTTGATGCCCGCCAACTTATGCAAAAGTTCGTCTGTCGATTTCTTTGTAATGAAATGAGCGGACTGTACGGCGTCCATAATGATGCGCTGCTCTGCCACATTGATCGTTTCCTGCACGAGATAGTACTCATTTGACCTTTTGCGCTCACATATGATATCAAATTCCATCTTCTTCAGGAGCTCTATGTCCTTGTACATGGTCTGTCTCGTAATCTTAAGGCCCTGCTCTTCAAGCCTGGACAGTATGTATCCCGTGGTTAAAGGATGGCTCTCAGAGGACTCATCCCTTAAAAGCTTGTATATCATGAGCGGCGTAAGCCTGGTCATGTTCTCAGTGCTGCATTCCTTTTTCTTAATGCTCATAATCTCTCACTCCGTCCCGTACCTGTCCGTGTACAGCCTCATATACTGCACCCTCAGAATGCTCATAAACTGCACATATGTCTGCGCAAAAGCCATAATGTGTGCCCCATAGCAGGGCACAGCCATTAAAGGTCCTGCAGGGCGGCCTCCGCCTCGCGCAGGATGCCAAGAAGATAGCTGTCCAGATACTTTTCCGCAGACTTTCTCATGTCATCCGGCACTCCGTAATATGCCTCAGCTATGCCGCAGGCAATGGCCGCGGAAGTGTCACAGTCCCCGCCCAGGGAGATGCATGTGCGGACGCAGTCTTCAAAGTCTGTTGACTCAAGGAAGCACTCCAGAGCCTGCGGGACGGTTTCCTGGCAGGTCTCGTTGAACTCATACGAAGCGCGAATTTCATCTATTGTGAAGTCCAGCTTGTAATAATGGTCATTAATATACTGGCGTATATACTCCTTGTCCTTTCCTTCACGGGCCAGGAATATGCATACGGCTGTGGCCTCCGCTCCCTTTATGCCTTCCGGATGGTTGTGGGTGACGCATGTGACCTTCTCCGAGAGTTCCTTGACTTCGTCCATTGTCTTTCCGAAGAATCCGCAGGGGCTCACCCTCATTGCCGACCCGTTGCCGAAGCTGTTGTACGGTCTGGGATTGGAGCCGAACATCCATTTCCAGAACATCCCCCCGAAACCGCAGTGCGGATACCTGCGGCCTACCTCATGCATGCAGTCTGCCGCAATCTTTGAAAGGCTGCCGTAATCCCCTTTGCAGGAGACTATGGCCTTCGCAACCGCAAGGGTCATGACGGTGTCATCCGTGAAGAAGCACTTGCGAGAAAACATCTCAAAGTCCTTGTGCCTGTAGTTGTTAAATTCAAAGCGGGAACCTGCTATATCCCCTATTATAGGTCCAATCATAAGCCTGATCCGTCTTCCTCCAAAAGCTTGCATACAGTATAGCACCCTGTGCGGTAATAATCAACCACCAGGGCGGAAAAAAGCCTGAATATATTCATATATCGCAATTTTTCGTTTAAAAAACTGATAATAAAACCTCGG
>JAJPYR010000043.1 GCA_021204825.1 Clostridia bacterium
ACAATGAGCTCCGTTACGGGCATCGCGTACCAGATGGCGGAAGGGGATATGAGCGGCAGGACGAAGAGAAGAATGCCGCTTATGACTATGCCCCGGCCTATGGATATTATGAAGGATATGCCGTTCTTCAGGATGGCCTGGAAGTAGTACGTGGAGAATACGTTGAAGGGCAACAGGATGAAGGAGATGGCATAGGTGCGTATTATGGCGGGAGCAATCTCTAAGACTTCGTCTGTTGGGGACATGAAGATGTAGGTGAACCAGTTTGGTCCGGCTTCGCAGAGGACTATCCAGATAATACCGAAGACTATGGCCGTGCCTATGGCATACCACATGATTTTGCGGATGCGGTCCGGGCGTTTTCCGCCGTAGTTTACGGACAGCATTGGCTGGGCTGCCTGGCCTACGCTGTTGGAGCAGCACTGCACGAACATCACTATGTTGCCTATGACGCCGTATACGGCAAGGGTCGTGGAGCCGAGGTACTTGAGAATCTGGTTGTTGAAGATTATGGTTATGATGCCTGCGGCTATCTCTATAAAGAAGGCGGCAAAGCCAACCACTATTATCCTTCCCATCTGCCGGAAGAAGTGCGTGGGAGGCTCCAGGCGGAGTGTGTTCTTTTTGGAGAAGAAGTGGCATACGAGCACTATGATGTTGAGAACGCCGCCGCCGGCGGAGGCTATGCCCGCTCCCATGGCTCCCATGTCCAGTGTGAAGGTGAATACGAAATCGCCCACGATGTTGAACACCCCTCCGGCTACAACGCACCAGGTGGCAAGGCCTGGCGCTCCGTCATTGCGCAGAAAGGCTATAAGGGTCTGGCCGAACACGAAGAAGGGCACGGACCAGCGCACATAGACCATATACTCACGGGCAATGGGCAGAACGTTCTCATCTGCGCCGAAGAGTGTAAGTATCTGGTCCTCGCAGGTAAAGAGGAACGCCATTATTATGACCGTAAATATGAGGCAACCTATTAAGGAGACGGTGAAGAACTCGTTGGAGAGCTTCCGGTTGCTGTTTTCCTGTATGCTGCCTGTCTGTCCGCTGTTCCCCTGTCCGCGGAGAGATGAGAAGACTACGGCGCCGCCCAGGCCCATGAGAAGCCCCAGGCTTATCATGATGCTCCAGAAAGGGGCGGTGACCACCATGGAAGAGGCTCCGTCCGGGCCGTAATACTGGCCCACGACCGCAGAATCTATCATGCTGTACACGCACGCTATAAAGCTGCTGCCGAAGGCGGCGGCCAGGTAGCGGAAGTATACAGGACGTATTCTGCAGCTTAAAAAGTCTTCCATACAGTCTCCCAAAGAGCTGCGGCCCGTGAAGCTCTGAGGCCGCACTGCGGCCTCATGCGGGGCCCTGCAGCGCCCGTATTGTACAAAAAGACTGGAAAAGTGTCAAGGGAAGGGAGCCCGGGAAGGCGGATGTGGAGGCAAAATACGCATATATGTGGCAGATTTGAGGGCACAAGAGAAAATGGACACATTGTGGAATTTTGTTTGCAATTTGTCTTGCATATTGCAATTTTGTATGTTAAAATTAGCTATCAGGACACTGTTCATATGGCAGACATAGAGAAGCTCAAAAACTTCATAAACCCACATAAGGAGCCGGACAAGCAGTTCTTCATGGACCTTCTGGACATGGACAAACAGGCGGAGTATGAGAATGTTCATATTGCCGCCGTTATGGCTACGCTCAAAGGACTGTACCTCAAGAAGCTCCAGGACAAGGAGAAGGCCGCAAAGGATGAGAAGGAGGAGATAAAAAACTCCCCGGATTACAATGCGGAGAAGTACAGAAGGACGCTGGAGCTGGATGAGGAGATTGCAAGGGTGCGTGCAAAGATGCGTGAGTACAAGCCCTTCTTCGATGAGCCCTATTTTGCCAGGATGGATTTAACGGACCCTATAGAGGGCTACAACAGCTACTATATAGGCAAGCGCGGGGATGAGGGCCTGGAGATAGTGGACTGGCGCGCCCCGCTTGCGCGCAGGTATTACCAGAAGAGCCGCACATCATTCTCGATAAATGAGTATGATTACAAGCTCATACTCCGCCGTGCGCTTCGTACCCACAGCGGCAAGGTGCTGGAGATACGCAACGAGTACCTGTATGTGGATGACTACCTCACGAAGGAAGAGATTGCAGGCAGGGACGAGTCGCTGATATTCGACCCCTTCCTGCGTGAAATTCTGGAGAGCCGCCGCGAGAAGCAGGAAATAACGGACATAATAGAGACCATACAGGAGAAGCAGTACGAGGTCATAACCCTTCCGGACAAGGATGAGTTCGTGCTGCAGGGAGTTGCCGGAGCCGGCAAGACCATGGTCCTTCTGCACCGTCTCTCATACATAATGTACAACAACGAGAGCATCCATCCCACAGACGTGCTGGTCATAACTCCTTCGGATTCATTCAACGCGTTCATAGACGAGCTCTCCGAGATCCTTGAGCTGGAGAAGGTGCGCACAAGCACGCTGGACAACTACTTCAGCACCGTTTTAAAGAACGCCGGCGTGGACATTGAATCAAGGATAGACAGGCATCTTCACGTCTCCGCGGACTATCTCACATACATCTACTCCAATGACTTCATGGAGGATATAGACAAGCGCCTTGCAAAGATATATGACGGGGTGTTCGGCATATTCTCAGCCCCTGAATGCAGGGACATGGTGGAGAGTGTCATGAGGGCCTGCGATGAGCAGTGCACCTTCTATGACAAAATCAAGAACAGCACCATACGTGTCCGCAGGTGCATCCTTGGAGAGATAAAGGAAAAGGCGGGGAGCCTCTACTACACCAAGCGCTTCCGCAACATGTTCAACTGCGTGCAGGACATACGCGAATTCTTAGGACTCATATTTACGGATGACCGCATGAAGGGCTATGCATACTTCTACCGCGAGCTGTTCTCGTTCTACAAGTCCATCCGTTATCTCGCATCCGCGTCCGGAAAGATATGCGCGGAGGCCCTGACGGACCTGCAGACCCTTAAAACCAACGTTGAGAGGGAGATAACGGACCTGAAGCGGTACAAGATCCGTGACTTTGGCGTGGAGCAGTACCTGTATGCGGACGGCATAGAAAAGCGTGAGGCTGTGATGAAGGAGATCAACGAGGCCCTCGTATGGGTGCAGGAGATAGCGGACCGTTTCGCGCCCGCCCTGGACTTTGCCTCTGTTCTGAAGGGCATGAAGGACCTTGTGGCAATCGGCAAGAGTGAAGGGACCATAGACGTCCTCCGCTTCTTTTACAGAGAGATTGTCCGTCCCCTGAAAGTGAAGTACGGGGTAGTCACAAAGCCCATGATAAAGTCCGACCTCTATGCCCTGGTGCTTATCCTCACAAAGCTCGGCTATGACCTTCTTCCGAAGTACGCATACCTGTTCATAGACGAGGCGCAGGACATCTCCGAGCCGGAGTACTACATCTTAAAGACTATAAACACCCGGGCCGTCTTCAACATCTTCGGAGACCTCAAGCAGAACATAACGCCTTTCCGCGGCCTCAAGAGCTGGGATCCCCTGGGCTTTACGGTATACAACCTGGATATCAACTACCGCAACACCAACAACATCGTAAACTTCGTCTCCCAAAACCTCGGCGTCCAGATGCTGCCCACAGGCTTTGACGGCGAGGAGGTTAAATTCCTTCCTTCCCGGGGCATCTCCTCATACCTTGCCGGGAAGAAAGGTCTCAAGGCCATAATCTGCTCCGCGGACAACCTCGAAGCCCTGTCCCGCACGTCATACAACATCCTGCGGAAGAGCGGCAAGGTCTCCAAGGACAAAATAAACCTCATGACCGTCTACGAGTCCAAGGGTCTCGAGTTCTCTACCGTGGCCGTCTACGACGCAGACCTTACGGACAACGAGAAGTACATAGCCTACACCAGGGCCTTAAAGGAGCTTGTCATAATCCGCGAGCCGGTTCCCAAACCTGTTCCGGCAGCCCCTTCCGGCCAGTAATACCCCCAATATACAGCAAATCCAACGCCCGGTGCATTCATCTGCGCCGGGCTTTTCCAATTCGTATTTTTCGTTCACACGACTTCGAGGTAGTACGATACAGAGCAGAGGCTGTTAAATACGTAAAATTACAAAAAAGTATTTACATATTTGAAAATATATGAATTTATTGTGAAATTCTGATTAAATGTATTGCAAATGAATATACAAGAGTGTATTATTTATCCATCCAATTCAAAAGGAGAGAATTAATGAGTAAAACAGCCAATGTTATTGCAAGGATAGATCCTTCCAAGAAGGAGAAAGCAGAAGCCATTCTTAAGGAACTGGGAATTCCTGTTTCCGTTGTTATAGATATGTTGTATTCTCAGATTATTATTCACAACGGCCTTCCATTTGATGTTAAGATGCCAAGGGGAATTGATTCTGGCAATCTGTCTAAAGACGAGAATGATGCAATATCTCTTATGACCTTAAATGATTTGCAAAATGGCAACTATATTACCTTCGATAACTTTGTTGATAAGGTGTGTGCAAAATACAATATTACAAGAGAGGAGCTGTTAGACACCCAGAAATGAAATACAGTCTGGTCCTTTCATCCGAAGCCGAATTGGGAATAGCCGAAATATACAATCAGATATACGACGTATCCCAATCAGAGGAAATTGCGGTCCGGCAAGTTAGGAAAATCACAGAAATGATAGAATCATTATCTGACATGCCGAACAGATTCAGCCTCTGGCCTGAAGAACCCTTGAGGGATTTGAATGTCAGGTTCGTACCTGTGCGCAACTATGTAATTCAGTATAGGGTATTTGAGGAGTCCAGCATTGTACTTATTATGCGTGTTGTAAACGGGAAAAGAGACGTACACAATCTCTAATCCATCACGTTCAGTTGACTCCGTATAATCACTCATACAATTGGATTTCTGCTGTAGCAGCGGATATCAGCCATAAAACGGACAGTAATTGAAGTAATTTGAAAATCTATCCCACGTATTAATGTGGGCATACACACATCTTTATAAAGGACCCGGTGCGTTTGTGTGTACCGGGTGCTTTATTGTATTGCTCAATAGACTTTTCAGATTTCCTGCTTTGAGACGGAAATTTCACATGAAATCGGTTGACTTTCCCGGTCTTCGGACATATAATCGTTTCAACATATGAACATCAATTCATATGATTACGCTATACGAAGGACAGCCATGTTACACAGCGAAGACGAAGAGCTTCTGCATGAAGCGAGAGTGCATTCTGTTCTGGAGAAGATGCCCACGGATATTACTATAGAAGAGATGGCGGCCAGGTTCAAGGCGATTTCGGAGCCTTCGAGGGTCAAGATACTTCTGGCCCTGTCAGACGGAGAGCTCTGCGTGGACCACATCTGCGAGGCGGTCGGAGGAAACCAGAGTGCCGTGTCGCACCAGCTCAGGATACTGAAGGACAACAGGATTTTGAAGAGCAGGAGAGAAGGGAAGAAGATCCTGTACTCAATCGCGGACAGTCATATAATGATTATGGTGGAGATGGCGAAGGAGCATTGCAATGAATGATTACACATTGCAGCTGACCGGACTGGACTGCGCCAACTGCGCCAGGGAACTGGAGGAGGAGCTGGAGCGCATTCCGGGGGTGGACAGGGCGGCCGTGGACTTCATGGGCCAGAAAGCGAGGCTGGTGTGCAGCCCCGAGGCCCTGAAGGAAGTCAAGGACTGCTGCAACCACTTCGAAGACGTCCAGGTGGTCGGAGATACGGCGCAGGTGCCTACAGGACCCAGGGTGGAGAAGCTCAAGGTAAAGGACCTGTGCTGCGCCAACTGCTGCAGAATACTGGAGGGAGACCTCAATAAGCTAGAGGGCGTGGAGGCCTCTGTGGACTTTGTCAATGAGCAGATCATGCTCAAGACGGCAAATGATAACGCCCGCGCCCAGGCTATTTACACAATCACCCATTTTGAGGACGTCAAGATTGTCTCGGGCAACCATCACAAGGTTTCCCTTGCCAAGGAGCACAAGTGGGACATAGTATGGATAATCGTGTCCGTTGTGTTCTTCATACCGCCCCTTGTCATGGACCTTGTGGGGCTGGATGACCGGTCCCTTGCGCTCAAGATAGTCATATACTGCCTGTACGGCGTTGCCTATCTTGCAGCCGGATGGAAGGTGCTTGTAAAGACGGGCAAGAACATATCAAAGGGCAAGATCTTCGATGAGAACTTCCTCATGACTATAGCCTCATTGGGCGCCATAGTCTTAGGGATTCTGGAAGGAGACGGATTCTTCGAAGGCGTTGCGGTAATGCTGCTGTACTCCGTGGGAGAGCTGCTGCAGGCCATCGCCGTAGGGTCTTCAAGGTCTTCAATCGCAGCCCTTATGGACCTTAAGAGCGAGCACGCCACCCTGCTGGTGAACGGGGAGCAGCATATAGTTGCCCCGGAAGAGCTCCACGAAGGAGACATCATACTCATCAAGGCCGGCGAGAAGGTTCCTGTGGACTGCCGCATAACGGACGGCGCAAGCTCACTGGACCTCAAGTCCTTAAACGGAGAGCCGGCGCCCAAGGATGTGAAGGAAGGGGACGACATCCTGTCCGGATCCATCAACCTAAGCGGCGTCCTTGAGGCCGTTGTGGTGCGCGAGTACAAGGACTCCGCTGTTGCAAAGATTCTGGAGCTCGTTGAGAACAGCTCCGCGAACAAGTCCAAGTCCGAGCAGTTCATAACCAAGTTTGCCAAATATTATACACCCATAGTATGCGCTCTGGCGGTTATCATAGCCGTCCTGGTGCCTACAATTGTCTGCGGCGTCTCAGCGGATGGATTCATCTGGGAGACATACCGCCAGTGGATATATACAGGCCTTAATTTCCTGGTAATCTCTTGCCCCTGCGCTCTTGTCATCTCCGTGCCCCTTACATACTTCTGCGGCATCGGAGCATGCGCCCGCCTCGGCATCCTTATCAAGGGAGCCACCAGCCTGGATGCCCTTGCCCTTGCGAAAGTGGCTGCATTTGACAAGACCGGCACCCTTACAGAAGGCACTTTCACAATAACGGACTACACAGACAATAGGACTCTGGAGCTTGCAGCCGCAGCGGAGAAGTTTTCCACGCATCCCATTGCCGTGGCATTCAAGGACATATCCACACGCTTCACCGTAGATGACGTCTCAGAGCTTGCAGGACGCGGCTTAAAGGGCTCATATGAAGGCAGGACGGTCCTTTGCGGAAATGCAAAGCTCCTTGAAGAGAACGGCATATCCTTCGAGCCCGTGCAGAGTGAAGACACCATAGTATATGTGGCATTGGACGGCGCATATGCGGGATTTGTGGCCATCGGAGACACCATCCGCCCCGAGTCCCCCGAAGCCATAGCGGCGCTCAAGGCAGAAGGGATAGATTATACCGTAATGCTTACCGGAGACTCCTCCGGCAGAGCGGAGAACATAGCCTGGAAGACAGGCCTGGACGAGTGCATGGCAGGGCTTCTGCCCAACCAGAAGCTTGAAGCCGCAGAGAAGCTCAAGGAGCGCGGCAAGCTCCTGTATGTGGGAGACGGCATCAACGATGCGCCTGTCATGACCACAGCGGACTGCTCCGTATCCATGGGCAAGGTTGGGTCTGACGCCGCCATAGAGGCCAGCGACCTTGTTCTTATCTCGGACAAGCTCTCACTTATAGCCAAGGGCCGCAAGATAGCCAAAAAAACCCGCACCATAATGTTTGAGAACATCATAGGGTCCCTTGTCATCAAGCTGGCCATCATGATTCTCGCCCTCTGCATCAGCAACTTCCCGCTCATAATAGCCATCGTTGCAGACGTCGGAGTCATGCTGCTTGCAGTCCTCAACGCCCTGCGGGCATCCTTCGCCGCCCGCAAGTAATAACCCCGCTTCATCCATTCCGGCTCAAGCCGTTTAAGCTGCTGGCTCTGTCCGGCACAGGTCAAGGCTTAAGCGCATGCACGCATACGTGTGCCTCATAACGGAGGTCATTATGACAATCCATCATGACAAGTTCGCATACGGAAAGCTAAAAAGCTGCGATGAGCAGCTCTCCCAGGATGCCCTCTCAAAGATCATCCGGCAGATGAACGCATCAGAGGATGATGTTGCCACAGAGGCATATCCGGAGCCCGCAGACGCCAATATGACGTCTGCGCTGACAAAAGAGCCTGACCCGGAGGAATCCGCGGACAAATGATGCAATCCCGTACTCCATACAAACATTCATGCCCCGGACATTCCGGGGCATTTGTTTGCACAGCAGACTATACAATGTCCCTGTGCATACTGTACAAATCTCGTCTCAGATTTTCCGTTTGCGGTTGACAACCCTTAGCCCCGCTGGTATCTTGTACATAAACGGAGAGGGGAAGTCATGGAAGAGCCGGAAAACAAGCCTCTGGAACATGCGCAGAAGAAAAAAAGCAAGGGGAGACGTGCTCTTCTTAACCTGTGCTACATAGCCATCTTCGCGGCCGTCATAACGGTATGCTCATACATCTCCGTTCCTGTGGGGGACATTCCTGTAACACTGCAGACGCTTGCCATATGCCTCACTGCAGGCCTTCTTGGATGGAAGAGGGGCACCCTGTGTGTGCTTGTATACATCTTCATGGGCATCTGCGGCATCCCTGTATTCGCAAATTTCAAAAACTTCTATGCCCTGCTTGCATCCCCTTCTGCAGGATACGTTGTTGGCTTCATATTCACAGCCCTTCTGGTAGGCTTCGCATCAGACAACCTCAAACGCCTGGGTTCCAAAGCAAAACGAAAGGGATTCGTATGGGCGATTCAGTTCACCGTTCTGCTTCTTTCCATGGCCGCGGGCATTCTGGTGTGCTACCTCTTCGGCACCCTGTGGTACATGTTCATCTTCAAGGGCAGTGCCACCACAGAGAACCTGCAGTTTGCCCTCACCTGGTGCGTCTATCCGTACATCCTGCCGGACCTTGTGAAGATTCTTCTTGCAGCCGTCCTTGTAGACCGGCTCAAGCGTTTTGTAAAGCATTAAAACACAACACTTATAACGCGTCCAGGGCACCCTCCGGGGTGCTTTTGCAATATAAGGGATATCCACAGAGAGAGAAGGGACTGCAAATCATAACATGCAGTAACGGGACATTTCTGAAAGCACATAATCAGCTCACAATGTCCCCTGTGGGGATGCAATCCATAAACTTGTGGATGTGGCACAGATTATGCCAATGGGTACAGAGTAATTAAATTGTTCAAAATGAACAAAAATTAAGAAAAATCCTTCTGGTAATGAAAAAATTTCACAAATTTTATTTTAATATAAACATTTGATTACAAATCAATCTCAAAAACACCATGGCATTCAAAGGGTGATTGAAAATTCCAACACATGTCGTAATTTTGAACGTTATACATAAAAATTTGCAATATTATAGTTGACACTTTGCAATATAAGTAGAAACAGAGGGGGTGTTATAGTGCGGATTGTGTTAGTAATGCAAGGGGGTAGTATACCTTTTGCAAAAAAGTTGTGCCGGCAGCAATCGGCTGCGGAAGCAGACGGCATGAAGGCATGGACTGACCGGACAGTAAATTAAATTTGGAACGGAAAAGCTCCTTTTCCTACGAAAAAGGAGTGGCACGTACGATAGTACGTGCCACATAATCACTAAACAGCCTTAAGAACCCAGGCAAGGTTATAAAACAGGCTGGATATAGTGATTATGGCTGGTATATACGGCCAGCAAAGTAGGAAACGGGGTGCTCCGGCACCCCGTTTTCTTTTTATAAGGCGGAATGAGCGCAGGAGTGCTGCCAGGCGACTGCGCAAGGCTTACCGGCAAATTTGCCGGAAGCCTGTTGACGGGATTATCAGGAGAGATTGAATGGCAAAAAACAGGAAACCGGTCATGAAGAAGGCAGCACAGAGACTTTCCATCATACTTGGGATAGTCATTGTGATACTTCTTGCCATCATGATAGCTCTGCCATTTGTGGCCAACTATTTTGACGGCGTGCTTCGTGACTTCATCGGCACTTCGTCATCTGACCAGTCTTCAGACGTGGGCGAGGACGGGGAAGAGTCCTCAAGCAAGATGGCGTACAACAATCCAGCATATGACTCATTTGATGAACTGTATGCAGCAGAGCAGGATTATATGAGGGAGGCAGCCGGCGAGGGATTTGTTCTTTTAAAGAATGACGGCGGCCTTCCAGTTGAAACCAGCGCAGGGAATAAGGCTAAGATAGCTTTTTTCTCACAGTCTTCCGTTGACTTTGTCATAGGCGGCACCGGATCTGGAACATCCACGTCGGATGTTACCTTGAAGCAGGCCTTTGAGGACTGTGATTTTGATGTAAACACAGATCTTTGGAACTTCTATCTGAATTCCGGATATTCAAGAGGCGCCGTGACTCTCTTCGGATGCAGCTGGGCTATAAATGAGGTCCCTTTGAATGTGCTTGAGAAGGGGGTGGATCTGGACAGCATATCCTCTGCCACTACAGCTGTTTTCATAATGTCAAGAGTGGGCGGCGAGAGCCATGACGAAGCCAGATACATGGGCAGCTATGCCACAACTGACGAAGACAAAGACAAGAGCTATCTCGAGCCGGACTCTGTTGAGCTGGGAATCATAGACTATCTCAACAGCAAATTCGACAACGTCATTCTGGTAGTTAATACCAATAACATGATGGAGCTCGGATGGACGGAAGAGTATGACCATATCAAGTCAATTATATGGGCGCCCGGCGGCGGAGACCAGTCCGCATATGCTTTGGCCGACATAATAAGCGGCAATACAAATCCTTCCGGACATCTTGTTGACACTCTCGCATATGATGCATTCTCATCCCCTGCAATGCAGAACATGGGAGATTTCCAGTATCAGAACAACGGCAGCGATGTCAAGTATTACGGCGTCTCATATGACGAGGGCATTTACGTTGGGTACAAGTATTACGAGACCCGTTACTACGACTCAGTTTTAGGACAGGGCAATGCAACGAAGGCCGTTTCAACGGATATATACAAGTCCAGCGGCTCTTCATGGAACTACTCGGATGAAGTGCAGTATCCCTTCGGATACGGCAAGTCATATACGACATTTGAGTGGAGCAGCTTCGATGTTTCATATGACAGCGACAGCGATGAATTTACGGTTTCCGTCACCGTTACAAACACCGGAAATTATGACGGAAAGGATGTCGTGCAGGTATATCTCAACGCTCCGTACACATCGTATGACAAGACAAACATTATAGAGAAGTCTGTGGCAGAGCTTGTAGGCTTCGGCAAGACGGACATCCTGGAAAAGAACGGCGGAAGCCAGACCCTGCAGATAAAGGTCTCCCGCGCGGATTTCGCTTCCTATGACGATGTCGGAGCGAAAACATACATCCTGGAAGACGGGGATTACCTTCTCACGGCGGCAAAGGACTCCAACAGCGCAGTCAACAACTTCCTGGCGTATGAGAAGGGCACAAACAAGGCCACTCTTAACGAGTCCATTATGACCGGCGAAGGAGACTCTGCATTTGTCTATGATTATTCCTTTAAGAGCGGGCAGGGCACCATGGACAGCACCACATATGCCACATCCAAGGCAGGCGCTGAGATAACAAACAGGTTTGAGACTGAGGCTGCTTCAACAGCTTCCACAGTAACAAGCAACTGCAACTTCATAGACAGAAGCGCATATCTTTCAAGGCAGGACTGGGACGGAACCTGGCCTGAGACTCACGGGAAGCAGGACGGGAGCACATCTTCTCATGACGAAGTCGGCGGGCTCATGTACAAGCAGTCCATATCAGACGCACTGTACTCCAAGCTTCAGGAGAAGGGGACTGCGTCCGCAGCAAACAGCCCTGTGGAGGACAGCAGCATAACAGCTGAGATGGCAGGCTCTTATGGTCTGGACAACACAGATGAGCTTCAGCTCATAGATTACCGCGGAGAGGCTTACGAGGATGCGGACTGGGATGCGCTCATCAGCGTAATGACCACATCTGAGATGGGCAAGATCATAAACCTTTCCGGATACAAGACGGCCGTTGCTGAGAGCATAGGCAAGCCTGAGACAACGGAGCTGGACGGCCCTGCAGGTCTTAACGGAATGGTCAGCCAGACATCATATTCAATAGCATACTGCACGGAAGTATGCATAGCATCCACTTGGAACACCCGTGTGGCATATGCGCACGGATACTATGTGGGCCAGGACGGGCTTACGTTTGATGATAAGGTAAACGGCTGGTATGCGCCTGCAATGAATATCCACAGAACACCGTTTGCCGGCAGAAACTTCGAGTACTACTCCGAGGACGGCTACATCTCAGGCATCATGGCATCCGAGACAGTGAAGGCTGCGGCAAACCAGGGCATGTATGCGTTCGCAAAGCACTTTGCGCTAAATGAGCAGGAGACATACAGAGACTCCAACGGCATATGCTCATGGGTCAATGAGCAGGCTATGAGAGAGCTGTATCTGCGTCCGTTCCGCATGATATCCGAGGCCGGAACGGCTGAAGTCAGTTACTTCGAGCGCAATGAGGACGGAAGCTATGTATATGACTGGGCAGGAAACCAGGTGATGGCCACTGCCGAAATACCTGTAATGCAGGGCGTCATGACATCCTTCAACAGAGTAGGCGCGACATGGGCCGGCGGCAGCTATCAGCTTATCCAGGAAATACTCCGTGACGAGTGGGGGTTCAACGGCTTCATAATCACTGATTACACGCAGGGAGCGACATCCTACATGCACACAGAGCAGATGCTCCGAGCAGGTGCGGACGCAGAACTGACACAGTACGGATCCAATTTCAAACTGTCCGGTGATACCGCGACCGCTAATACGTACTACACAAAGAAGGCTTTGTCACACATCCTGTACACCGTCGTGAACTCCAATGCCATGAACAGTCCGGTTTATGTGGCATTCGCATACTACATCTATGTGGAGATAGCCCTTGAGGTTGTCTTTGCTGCCGGAATCATAGTATGCATTGCCTTCATTATCAAGAAATGGAGAAAGTATTCAAAAGCCAAGCATGCAAGTACCACTACGGCTTGATGACTTTCATTTATAT
>JAJPYR010000010.1:0-32199 GCA_021204825.1 Clostridia bacterium
CTGCGATACTATACTTATATAACCGGAGGATAATGGTTATGTTGACCGCTAAAGTAACAGAGCTCCTGATGGACCAGATCAATAAGGAACTGTATTCCGCATATCTGTATCTGGACTTCGCCAATTATTATGAGGACGAGGGATTTGAAGGCTTCGCACACTGGTATGAGTGCCAGTATGACGAGGAAGTAGAGCACGCTATGAAGATCCGCAAGTATCTCATAGACAACAGCGTATCCGTAAAGTTCGAGGCTATAGCTAAGCCGGACAAGGTATTCACATCACTTGCAGGTCCTGTAAAGGCAGGTCTGGAGCATGAGAAGTATGTCTCCTCACTCATCAACACCATAGATGAGGCAGCTCTGGAGGCTAGGGACTTCAGAACAATGGAGTTTCTGAACTGGTTCGTAAAGGAGCAGCTTGAAGAGGAGAAGAGCGCAACGGATCTTCTTACAAAGGTGGAGCTTATCGGAGATGATGCCCATGCCCTTCTGGTGCTGGACGGAGAGCTCGCAGCGAGGAAATAACCGAAAGGCCGCTTGCGCCGCTTTATGCGGCTTGTCCTGCAAAGAGTGCAGGCATGTATAATATAATCTGAAGGTAAGTTTACGCCGGGTAACGCCGGCATTCCATGTAAACCAAGAATATGCAATTGCCCATGAGATGGATGTGAGAGTGCACCCGCCCCATGGGTTTTTCTTTGAGCACGTTTGCAAGCCTTCCGGATATGCAGGCCGCAGACTGCAGCAGGACCGGGGCAGGATGTTCCCGGACTCGCGTACGGACACAAATGCTGCCATTCCCGTGTGAGGGTGCGTAAATAGACAAAAATACAGAATATGTTGTAGAATTGCCGCAGAAGGGGTCATATCCTTGACGCCCGCCCCCGCAAAAATGTATAATGAAGGCACGCAGGGCACTAAGATGCCGCGGCCTGTTTTGGGCGGCAGAGCATGGATGTCCCTGCGCGGAAAACGCCGGCGCAGTCTGGCTTGGTTTAAGAGAGAATCATGATTAAGAGCAGAATAACAGAAATATTAGGCATAAAGTATCCCGTCTTCCAGGGCGGCATGGCCTGGGTTGCAGATGCATCCCTTGCGTCTGCGGTGTCAGAGGCCGGCGGCCTTGGAATCATTGCCGGCATGAACAGCAACGGGGAGCAGCTCAGAGCGGAGATTAAAAAGCTCAGGGAAAAGACGGACAAGCCCTTCGGCGTAAACATAATGCTTATGAGCCCCTTCGTGGAAGAGGTTGCCAGAGTGGTTGTGGAGGAGCATGTGCCCGTCATTACAACAGGCGCCGGAAATCCGCTGGCGTATATGAAGACCTGGCTTGCTGCCGGAATCAAGGTCATTCCTGTGGTGGCCTCGGTCGCCTTTGCCCAGATGGTTGCAAAGCGCGGGGCAACGGCCGTTGTGGCAGAGGGCGGTGAGTCCGGAGGGCATATCGGAGATGCCAACACAATGCCCCTTGTGCCTCAGGTTGCGGATGCTGTCAGCATTCCCGTCATTGCCGCGGGCGGCATAGGAGACGGCAGAGGCATGGCGGCAGCCTTCATGCTGGGCGCGGAAGGTGTCCAGATAGGAACGAGGTTCCTTGTGGCAAAAGAGTGCACCATCCATGAAAATTACAAGCAGAAGGTTTTGAAGGCCAGTGATACCGGCACAATGGTAAGCGGCAGAACATTCGGTCAGCCTGTCAGGGCCCTCAAGACACCCTTTGCCAGGGAGTATGCAAGGCTGGAGGCCGCAGGGGCTACGGAGGATGAGCTCAACAGGTTCGGCACCGGAGCGCTCAGAAAGGCGGTCAAAGAGGGAGATGAAGAGGGCGGCTCTTTCCTGTGCGGCGAGATAGCCGGCATGGTCAGAAAAGAGCAGACCTGTAAGGAAATCATAGAGGAGATAACGTCACAGGCAGAGGAGCTCTTAAAGGGCGCCGCCTCGCTTGTCATTTGAGATTTGGGAGGGGTACACAGATGAACAGAGAAGAGCTTAAGCAGATCCTTCCGCAGAGAGAGCCCATGCTTCTCGTGGATGAGGCCTGGAAGAATGAAGACGGCACTGCAGGCGGAAAGTACACCGTCCGCGGGGATGAGTTTTTCGTGCAGGGCCATTTTCCCGGCAACCCCGTGGTGCCAGGCGTAATCCTCTGCGAGATGGCAGCCCAGTGCTCCTGCATGCTCATGGCGGACAAGGTGCAGGGCAGGATAACAATGTTCACAGGCCTGGACAAAGTGAAGTTCAAGACCCCTGTGCGCCCCGGGGACACGGTGGTCTTCAAAAGCACGCATTTGAGGGCGATGTCCTTCATACACAAGGTAAGCGTTGTGGGCGAAGTCAACGGCAAGACTGCCGTATCACTGGAATTCACTATTGCGCTCGTAGATCCGTCTTCAGTGCAAAATATGTAGATATGTTATAATTTTATGGGGTAAAGTAAACTATGTATCAGCTTTTCATCGACTCTAACTGCGAACTTTGGCACACCACGGTCAAGGAGCTTGGCTTGAACGTCATCCGTATGCCGTACATCATGGACTCAGATGAGCTCATGTACTACGACATGGGCGAGAACACAGACTTCAAGGCATTTTTCGATGCCATGAAGGCCGGAGTTGTCCCCAAGACCCAGGCTCTTAACGAGTATGATTACGTCCAGTACTTTGAGCCCGTCCTTGCACGCGGTGAGGACATATACTACGTAACCTTCTCCCACAAGCTCTCCGGCACATTCGCGGCCATGGATGCAGCAATTGCCTCATTAAAAGAGAAGTATCCGGACCGCGAGATCCGCACGAAGGACTCCAAGTCCATAAGCACCGGCTCCGGCATGATTTCATACTACGCCGCACTGGAGTGGAAAAAAGGCGCCACAATGGATGAGATGGATGCATTCCTGGATGAATTCATCCCTCACGTTGCCACATTCTTCGTTGTGGATTCCCTCACATACCTGTACAGGGGCGGCCGCATTTCCGGCGTTACAAAAGTATTCGGCAACATGCTTGGCATCAAGCCTATTATCCACATCAGTGATGACGGAGAGCTGCTTACATACTCCAAGCCCAGAACATTCAAGAAGGCCGTAAAGGAGATGGAGGACATCGTCCGCGAGAAGGAGCAGGACATCAGCCAGTACAAGGTGTGGGTCCTTCACGCCAACAATGAAGAGCTTGCCCTGCAGTTCAAGCAGGATCTCATTGATGAGTTCGGCCTCACGGACGTGGAGTTCCAGCCCATAGGCCCAGTCATCGGCGCACACTGCGGCCCCGGAACCATTGCCGTCATGTTCCACTGCAAGGAGAGGTAATATCCAAACAACAGCCGCACCATACAGAATGCAGGAAGGCCCCGGATATAATCCAGGGTCTTTTTCCGTATACGGAATTTACAGTTTTACTGCGTATAATGTGCCGTAATATTTACAAATACAGCACGTTTGCAATATTATTTCCGTTTTGCAGTTTACAAAATCCGGCCCGCATGATACAATTCATTCGCTTCCAAAAATACGCCGTTCTGTGTATATATATGTAGTTTTTTGTTAAATTTCGTACAGCACGGCCAGGCGTCTTTGGGCGGCAACAAATAAAAAACGCACCGGCATAATCCGCAGGCTGATATTGTGCCGGAATTATGTTTGCGTGGGGGCATGTGTCTCAGTATCTGTGCTTTAGAAAGGACGGCATGCATATTGTATCATTCAGCGTGTCTGACAGAATTGTAAACGTTATGGGGTCACCAAAATCAATGGATTGGGTTCCGTTTGGCATGGACCGGATCTCAGCTGCAAAAGGGAGGCTAATGGAGCAGGAAGAGTTCTGGATGAGCGGGGAAGCCTCCTCGAGAAGGCTTTCCTGGGTGTGCTGGATTACCAAACAATCTGTGACATTATGGGGGAACTTAAGGCTGTCAGAGATGAAATGAAGATATCAAAGCCACAAAGGCCTGTGCAGAGCTTCTGGATATGATATTTGATGATGACCACTATGTGGATGGTCAGTTCATCAAGGCAAACACAGAATGGTGTTTCGAACAGCCTGAGCCGTTCCGGTTCCTCAGCAGCAGGCGCTGGCATGCCGGAGCGGACGAAGAGGAAAAATGGCAGAATATATTTATATAACCGGAGGTTTTGGATTGTCAGCTTATTTAGGCTTTAAGAAGAACGGCGTAACTTTGACGTACTTCTGCAGAATCAACAAGATAGTGGAGTTTATGGGGAATCCCAGCTCGGATGACTGGGAGCCGTATGATGTCAGCCGCATGCATTATGCCTTTGAAGAGGCCCGTGAGGAAGAGCAGAGGCTTTCAGAGCACGAGGCTCTCTTAAAGGAGACCCTGCACGGCAAGCTGGACTATGATGATATCATGGCTGTTGTCTCTGAGATAAAGGAGACAAGGGAAGAGCTGGATGAGACCAGGGCAGCCATAACATACATGACCCTGCTGAAGGAGATTTTTGAGGAACCCACTTATAAGGACCATGAGCGCATCGAACCTGTAATAGAGTGGTATTACGGATAGTCGTAATGAGCATTCCGCACATATATATATACGGCAAGTTTTGCAGCAGCGGTACGTTCAGTGGCCCGGTCATTGAATGCCACAGGGGAATAAGGGGGAGCAGATTATGTCCGTGGATTTGAAGTTTAAAAAGAACGGCGTTGAGTTGATATCGCTCAGCAGGATAGAGGAGCTCGTCATGTACCTGGACCCGGAGCGGGCTGAGCAATGGAAACCGTACAGCATGAGTGATCTGGTCGATGCTATGAACTCCGTTGAGGAAGACATCAGTGGAGCAAGGGAGAAGCTGGAAAATTTCCAGACGGTTTTATGTTCCAAAATAACGATGTCCGGTGATGATGCTGTGGATCTCGCCGAACAGCAGTCATACTGGAAGCACAGGCTTGAGGAGCTCATAACATTGCTGGCATATATGGAAATCCTGTACAGGATTTTTAATACCAATGACTGGAAAGATGACAAGGAGCAGGAGACCAGGATAGAGTACACGTACAGCTGAGCCATAATACAGCCAAATAAATAAAATTTAAAAAGGCCTTGGAGAAAAGTTTTCAGGGCCGTTTTTGCTGCCCGCGTTTTCTATGCCCCCTTAAAACTGCACATATATATTGATAAAAATCTGAAGCAGTCAGCTTAAAATGACCCAAAAATAAATGTTAAATTATTTTAACAAGTGCAAAAGCCAGTGTTTAAGCAGGCGTAAAAGCGGGTATATATAATTATGTAGGGTTTAAGTACCCTTAGGCAAAAAAAATCTGCCCCGGAGGGCAGACCCGCACTGCGTGCGGGAACCGATTTCTCGGTGGTGTCGCTAAAAGCTTTTTTGAACGTTGTATTTGTTCTGAGTCTTTAGCGGGAACATTGTATAGCTTCGCTGCAGGTTTTGTCAACCGGCCTTCATTGCGGTTTGTATTGTAAATTTATCTGTTTTATACAGAGGAGAGAGAATATGAATGATTATTATGTGGGATTGGACATAGGAACCAATTCAGTCGGCTGGTGTGCAACAGACACCGCGTACAATGTTCTGCGCAAGCGCGGACAGGACATGATGGGAAGCTATCTGTTTGATGAGGCAGTGACTGCCGGGGAACGCAGGACGTTCAGGATCACGAGAAGGCGCGTGGCCAGAAGGCATCAGCGCATCATGCTGCTGCAGGGGCTCTTTGCGGATGAGATGGAGAAGAAGGACCCGCTGTTCTTCGTAAGGCTGAATAACAGCTTCTATGCCGCAGAGGACAAGGATGAGAGGCTAACAGGTCATGATTCAGTGTTTGCGGACACGGGCTACAGGGACGAGGACTATTTTGAGCAGTACCCGACCATATACCATCTCAAGTCAGCCTTCGTGCACGGGGAAAAGATAGATGATGTGAGGCTTCTGTATCTCGCCATACACCACACCCTCAAGAACCGCGGCCATTTCCTGTTTGAAGGGGCTGGCTTTGACTGCCAGGATCTGGGTGCCATTTTGAAGACCATCGGCAGCGTGAACGCCTGCCTCCGGGAAAAGGACCTGCCCACGCTGGACAACCCGGATATTGGAAGCGTGATTGCTGTTCTGACGGACAGCAGGTTATGGAAGCTTGAAAAGCTGGACAGGCTCTGCACGATTTACGGAGTCAGCAAGACTTCGAAGGACATTAACAGTGTTGCGATGGTCAACCTGCTCAAGGCGGTGACCGGATGCACTTTCAGGCTTTCAAACCTGTTCATTACGGATGAGAGTCCGGATGAATTCAACAATGTGACCTTCAACTCTGCTGAGTTCGAGGAACGCGTGCTGCCGGATGTGGAGGAGCACTGCGGTGAGGATGAGGTATATATCCTCAGGCAGCTCAAGGCCATATATAACTGGACCGTGCTCAGCAACATGATGGGCGGATACCGGTACATCTCGGATGCCAAGATTGCCATGTACAACAAGCACAGGGCAGACCTGCTTGCGCTCAAGGAGTACGTCAAGGAGACGGACCCGTCAAAGTACGGATATGTGTTCAAAAGACAGATGTCCGGAAAGGTAACGTCCGTGAACAACTACGCGGCTTATGTCGGGAAGGACGGGTATAAGAAGTTCACCAGGTGCACGAAGGAGCAGTTCTACAAGTTCCTCCGCGATGACCTCAATGTGGATGACCCCGTGATTCTGAAGGACATGGCAAACGGAACCTTCATGCCGCTGCTCCGCTCCGTGGACAACATCACGCTGCCGTATCAGGTTCATGCGGCCGAGCTTAAGGTCATACTGGACAACGCTTCAAAGACGTTCGGCTTCCTCAACGGGATGCAGGACGGCATGACCGTCAAGGACAAGATCCTCAAGCTCATGTCCTTCCACGTGCCCTATTATGTAGGTCCACTCAAGGGGGATGCATCTTGCGCGGTGTTCAATGAAGGCCGCGGGGACGAAAGGATCACGCCCTGGAACTTCGATGAAGCGGTGGACAAGAGCGCGTCAGAAGACAAGTTCATCAAGATGCGCATAGGAAAGTGCACGTATCTCCCGGATCAGGATGTTCTGCCTAAGAATTCAATCCTGTTCAAGGAGTTCTGCTTCCTTAACGAGCTCAACTGCCTCAGGCTCAACGGCGAGAAGAATGAGGCGGTCAGAAAGTTCATATACGAGTATGCCAAGACCCACAGGAAGGTGGAGCTGGACGCCTGCCGCAAGCTCATGATAAAATCCGGCATCATCCCCAAGGAGACCAAGCTTTCGGATTTCAGCGGGTTATACAAGGATTTCCGTACCTCCATGTCATCTTACGTGGATTTCGCATGCATCGGAAAGAAGAGGGAAAGGTATCCGGACATGTGCGAGAACATCATCCTCTGGAGTACAGTTCTTTCAGACAAGTCAGGGGTGGAGGCCCGCATAAGAGAGCACAACTCGAAGATTCTGTCAAACAGCGAGATCATAAAGCTCAGCAGGCTGGAGTATTCAGGATGGGGCAGGCTCTCAAAGGAGTTTATCTCCGGCATCAGGAGCGGCAAGTGCCACGGTGAAGACAAGACCCCCTTGTCCATTATAGAGGCCATGAGACTGAAGCCTGAATACTTCACTACTCTCTACTACATGGAAGGTTTTGAAAATGCTGTTACCATGCGCAACAATGCGCTTGGTGAGGAACCTGTGTCGTACAAGAAGTTAGCGGAAAAGCTCTCATATAAGTCAACTGCCGAGAAGAGGGCAGTATGGAGGGCCATTGTACTCGTCAAAGAGATAGCCGGAATCTTCGGCTCCATGCCCAAGAAGGTCTTTATTGAGATTGGGAAGAAGCCTGATGGCTGCTGCAAGCCCGGAGAAAGGCCGCTTACGAGAAAGGAAAAGCTGTTGGCTTTATACAAGGAGCTCAGGAATTCAAAGGCCGCTGCCGGGATGGGATGTGATTTCTTTGATGAAATCCTTGCCTGCCCCAACGACGATTTCACGTCAGACAGGCTCTATCTGTATTACCTGCAGGGCGGCCGCTGCATGTACTCCGGGAACCGCTTGTCCCTTGAGGATTTGTCCAATAGGAACATATGTGACGAGGACCACATATATCCCAAGTCAAAGCTCTACGATGACAGCCTGGACAATAAGGTCCTTGTTTTGAAGACTTCCAATATGCACAAGGCAGACAATTATCCCTTGGAGAAGGGAATACAGAAAAGCATGCTCCCTTACTGGGAGAAGCTTTTAAAGCACGGCATGATAACGCCTGCGAAGTTCTTCAGGCTCACACGCAAGACCCCTTTGACCAAGGACGATATCCAGGCCTTCATTTCCCGCCAGATGAGCTTCACGAATTCCAGTTCAAGGATTGCAGCGGAATTTATACGCAAGATGTTTCCGGATACCGAAGTTATCGATGTCAGATCATCCACGACAAACACTTTAAGGATGGTCTGCAAGATTACAAAGGTAAGGGAGATGAACAATCTTCATCACGCCGTGGATGCCTATCTCAATATCGTTGCCGGCAATGTGGTAAACACCAGGTTCTGGAACTGGGTGAATTATCCCACCATGTCCACAGAAGAAGCAATAGATATCAAGAAGATTTTCTATGGAACTGTAAAGGGAGCATGGTGCCCTGAAGACAGGGAAAGGATTGCCGCCATCGCGGCAAGAAACACAGGTACAGTTGTCCGCATGACAGAATCGGCTCACGGCGGGTTCTATAACCAGCAGATGGTTTCCGGTAAGCCGGGGTCAAAGTTTCATCCGGAAAACCTGATTCCGCTCAAGTCTTCCGGCCCCTTGGATAATACCAAGCAGTATGGAGGGTACTCCATGGTCACGAACGGATCTTTCATGGTGGTCCGCAGCAAGGACAAGCTCAACAGGGATATGATAACCATTGAAGGCTATCCCAGCTACTATATGAAGAGATACGGCACGGGCAAGGAAACGGAAGAACACTACTGCACCAGTTGCTTAGGGCTTGTCCATCCTGAAATCCTTCTTGACAACATCAAGAGGAACACGCTGATGTACAGGGACGGATACTATGTCTATCTTCGTGGCAGCAGCCCCAGCGGCCCCTTAAGATGCTGCAACGCAAACGAGCTGTTTCTCGACAGCAAGTACATACCGGTTTTGAAGAAGGTATGTACGTATATAGCCGCTTCCAAAGCAGAGGACAAGAAGGGCAGGCCTGTACCTGTCACGGCAGAGGAAACCTTGTTTCTCTATGACGGCCTAGCTGAAAAGTTTAAGCAGCCGTGCTATGCGGCAATGTGGGAACGCAATGATTATGCTTACAAGGTTGCATCCAAGAGGAGCATCTTCCAGAAGCTGAGTCTTCCGGAACAGTGTTATGTCCTGTATGAACTGCTGAGGCTCCTGCAGTGCAAGCCCGGCAACGAAGCGGATCTCAAGCTGATAGGCGGGAATCTTAGCACAAAGATACTTATGGGCAGGATAATAACAAAGTCACACGCGAAGATCATTTATCAGTCACCGACAGGATACTACCGCAAGGTGATTAAGATAGATGACTTGCTGTAGTAAGGATAAAGGAAAGGGATAAGCAGTAAAAGATTGTCCGACCGCCTCCTAATTTTGGCAGTATTTGTTACATCTGAGTCTGTTTAACATATCAAGGGATGCACATTCCCTGTCTGCATACAATCCAAAGCAAAAGGACTTGATTTTACTGCTTATCATAACGGCCAGCAGGCTTTATTCCTGCTGGCCGTTAATCATTTACACATATGCAAAACTTAAAATTTTTATGCATTACTATAACAGAATGGGAGTGTAGTAATACGTAATATTCTGTTTTATAATAAACAAAAAAGCAGAACGATTTTATAGTTTTAATTCTGCTTTTTATCAATATATATTATCAAATTAGGGGTGGTGCGCCTAACCGGAATCGAACCGATATCAAAACTTTAGGAGAGTCCCATTCTATCCATTAAACTATAGGCGCATGTATAAATGTATAAAAATTGCAAATTTATGTATTTAGACAGTGAATCTACAAGAAGAAAGGCGGGTATATAACCCGCCTGGAATTCCTGTATTGGTTAAGCCATGGCGTTGATCTTGAGCATGATGTTGCTCTTCTTGCGGCTAGCTGTGTTCTTCTTAAGCACTCCTTTGGATACGGCAGAATCTATAACGGAAACAGTCTCCGGAAGTCTAGCCAGTGCAGCTACCTTGTCGCCTGCCGTAATGAGAGCCATCATCTTTTTTTGCTCTGTCTTAACGGCGCTTTTTATGCTCTTGTTTCTAAGTGTTCTCTTAGCGGTCTGCTTTACGCGCTTCTTTGCGGACTTAATCTGCGGCATGCTATATATAACTCCTTAGATGTTGTTCTTCTTAACTTCAAGCATTTTACCATATGATTTTCGGATTGTAAACTGATTTTTGCGGTATGACTAAACAAATTTACCTCCTAAGCTTTTGTTGGATGCAAAGAGAGTAGCTGGCAAATCCATAGATTAATCCTGTGTCAGGCTTATCCCTGTGAAGCAGGGCCGGAAGCCCGCTTTGGGGGCCCAAGTGGTCATCGTGCCCTGGATTCTGTCCGGAGAACAGGAGAGGACTCGCAGTCCGGCGCAGGAATAGGGGCCATAGTATGGCAGTATTAAGTCGCCGGTGGCTGCGCGGAGTCTGTCGGTGGTCATGAGTGGTTATTTTTCCCATTTTTTCGTAATTTTGCGTAAAAAAATGGTCGCGAGTGGTTGACAGTGCCAAATCGGGGTGCTATATTATTGGCGTAACTCATTATTAGGACGCAAGTATGACGTATTTGACAGGTGATTTCGATCACCAGATAGATCAAAAATCACGTATAAGAATTCCTGCAAGCCTCAAAGGAACCAGCGACAAGCTGTATTTCACCAAGGGCACTGCCGGATGCATTTTCGTGTTCACTGTCGAAGCGTTCGAGTCAATCATCGGCCAGCTTAACCAGATAGCCCTCGGAGATCCTGTCCGCCAGAAGGGAGTAAGGGTTTTCCTTAAATCCGCCGTTCTTGTGGACATTGACAATCAGGGCAGGCTGATGGTGCCTTCGTCTTTAAGAGATTACGCGAAGCTTCAGAAAGATATAAAGATATGCGGCGCAGGCAGCCACATTGAAGTTTGGGCCAAGGAAGTATACGATGCCTTCTATGCAGAAGAGGATGCAGACTTCGACACATTCTTCAATTCTCTCGGCATCTAAATCATGGCAGCCTTCGCACACATCCCGGTGCTTCTGGAAGAATGCATGCAGGGCCTTTGCCTGAAGGATAACGGAATCTACTTCGATGGCACCTTAGGCGGTGCAGGACATTCCAAAGAGATTCTCAGAAGGACAAAGGGATCCAGGCTGATAGCCACAGACCTGGATCTGGATGCAATAGCCGCAGCCAGAGAGAACTTAAGCGAGTTTGAAGGCCGGTTTCAGATCTTCCACAGCAACTTCAAAGAGTTTGAGACAGTTCTGGATGAAGCGGGAGCAGAGAAGCTGGACGGAGCAATCCTGGATCTGGGAATCTCCAGCTATCAGATAGACAATGATATGCGCGGCTTCTCGTACATGGCAGGAGATGCTCCGCTGGACATGAGAATGGACAGGGAGCAGGAGCTGACAGCTGCGGACATCCTCAACAAAGAGTCCAAGGAAAGGCTCACGCAGATATTCCGGGATTACGGCGAAGAAAGGTTCGCAAGCCAGATAGCCGCAGAAGTTGTCAGGAGAAGGGAAGAAAATCCGTTCCGGTATGCCAGGGACTTAACGCAGGTGGTTGCGGACGTGATTCCGTACAAGTTCCAGCAGAACGGACCTCCGCAGAGGAAGGTGTTCCAGGCGCTGAGGATAGCGGTTAACCAGGAGCTTGAAGGACTGTATGAATGCATCCTGGCCCTGGCAAGAAGGCTGAAGCCGGAGGGAAGGCTGGTGATTATATCCTTTCACAGCCTTGAGGACAGGATAGTCAAAACCGCATACAATTACCTCGCAGCAGACTGCATCTGCCCCAAGAACATTCCGGTGTGCATCTGCGGAAAGAGAAGCGAGATCAAGATAGTAAACAACAGGCCCATAACAGCAACACCAAAGGAGATTGCTTTAAACCCCAGAGCATCCTCCGCAAAGCTGAGAGTGGCAGAGCGCATTTAGGCGCATATATAATAATAGGTAGAGAAGAGAGTAAGATAAAGGAGAAGTAGTCATGGCAGTCGCAACCCCAACGCTGTTCCGTACGGATACGGATGAAACTGAAGACCGCAGATATGATACGGAACGAGACCAAAAGCACGATAGCAACATCTCTCAGATGTTCAGACACCTTATGGATCCCAATGCCCGCCTTGACGACTTCTATGATGAATCCGGCGCCGTAAAGGACATGGCACCCGCTCCGGCTCCCGTACAGGAGGCAGTGGAGACACCTGCACAGCAGGCCTATACAGCACCCGCACCCGCACAGCAGGCCTATACAGCACCCGCACCTGCACAGCAGGCCTATACAGCACCCGCACCCCAGCAGACATTCCAGGCAGGCCCCCAGCTTGTCCAGAGCGCAAGGGTTACATCCGACCTTTTCCGTGTGAAGGACCCTGCACCGGCAGCGCAGGCCGCTCCCGCGCAGGAGGCATTTGACTACAATACAGCCGCTTTTGAGGTAGTGTCACAGAGCACATCCTTTAATCCCATTGCAGCCCCTGCTGCAGCTGCTGCAACAGCAGAGGAGGAGAACGAGGACCTCGTTCCCACAATGACCACCCGCCAGTACAAGACGCGTGAGGACGGCAGAATAGAGAACATAGGAGCTGCCAAGAAGTCTTCCATAATGCTCTCCAAGAGGGACAAGATTCTCATGTTCTCCATAATAGGCATCGTGGCAGTGCTGTTCGTGCTCATAATCGTAAACGCAGCCATAATCTCCGGCCTCAACTCACAGGTATCCGATGTTGAGCAGGAGTACAACGCCGTATATTCCGAGTATGCTGAGATAGACAGCCAGATCCAGGACACTCTTACCGATCTGGAGACCAACATGGACCAGTATGCGGCCGATCTGGGAATGACGAAGTGACATCATAATATGCCCCGGAGACATAATAATTTTGATATATCATAGTCGCAATTTGTGGCTTTCTAACAGAGGTTAGTGTCGAAGGGGTTGACATTAACCTCTTTCTTTCAGAGAAATTGGCATAGACCAAATTCAGTCCAGTGCCAAAATCCGGACCACATGTAAAATATTGTTTATATAGTTGCAAATCCACAATATATAGTGTACAATAAACTTCAGAGATCTAAATACAGTTGCCATGAAATATCTCAGAGTAATAACGGTTGTCGTAATAGCGTTCGTGTTCCTCGCCGCCCTGGCCATAGGGCTTGGCGTGATTTTTGCTGTCAAGAACATCAACATCACCATAGACAGCTACACTTACAGCTCCGGCAGCGAGAAGGCCGTCTCTGAGATAACAATGTACAAGGATAACTTCAGTGACCTTTACAAGGGCAAGCTTATAAGCTCCGTGTCCGAGGATGACATAGCGCAGAACCTTGCCGACTGGAACGCCGACTACACTCTCACATCCTTTGAGAAGATTATGCCGTGCACAATCAACATCAGCATGGTTGAAAGGCGCGAGACATACATCTATTACTCAGAGGATGAAGGCGTCTACAACGTTTATGATTCCGAGGGCAGGTTCTACCGCACGGCTGAGACCCAGGATGCTGCCATGAACGGCGGGGACAGGGATGACGTTGAGAACTCCCCCAACGTGGAGCTCATTCTGCCGGATGAATCCTATGTGGTGCTTGCGGCCTCCCTTGGCAGCGCCTTCCATACGAGCTTCAAGAACGAGCTCTTTAAGAATGATGCGCCAATCCGTTCCACAGTGGAGTGGATCCAGATAAAGGACCAGTACGTTGCCTACAATGACACCCATGACACCAAGGTCATATTCCACTTAAGAAGCGGCATAGAGATAGAAATCTATGACTACGACCTGGACCTTGACGCCAAGATGAGCGCCGCATACACCGTCTTCGAGGGCCTTGACGCCGAGCAGAAGCTCACCGGCTACATCCATTGCCTCTACAATGACAGCGGCACCATGACCGCCAGGTACGAGCCCAAGAGGGAAGCTTAAGGCAAAAAGCCCCTTGCGGGTCAGTCCCCCGCGCGGTTTTTACGTCCCTTTCGCGGGGATGTACCTTCGAGGGACATGAATCCCTGCAAAGGGATTCCGTGCATTTCCCGTCGGAAATGCGCACATATCTTCAGATTTTAAGGACCAGGGCGCAGGGCGCCCGGTGAAATACACAACTTTTGTCTGGAATGAAATTATGAGATCTAGTTACGTTGCAGTGCTTGATATCCGGTCCTCCGACATTACGGCGGTGGTAGGGGACAGAGGGGTCAATTCGACCTTTATAATCAAGAGCAAATACACCGCCCAATACGATGGCTATGCGGAGGGGGACCTGCTTGATATGGACAGCTTCAAGGCTGCCGTATCCAACGTGCTCTCCAGAACCCTGGCGTCCAACAAGGGGCTCAAGGCCATATACATAGGCGTTCCGGGTGAGTTCATAAAGCTCATAAACGCAGATGAGACATTGAGCTTTGAGACCGTGAAAAGGATTACACCGCAGGACCTTAAGGAGCTGCGCCTTATGGCGACCCCCAAGTCCGACGGCGTATGGACGGAGATACGCCACGGATGCCTCTATTACGTCCTTTCCGACAAGCGCAAGGTCATAGACCCTGTGGGAGCCATGGGAGACAGCCTCAAAGGACGCTTCTGCTTCTACATGTGCAGCCAGGCATTCATAGCCTGCGTCCAGGCAGCCTTAAAGCCTTTCCCGCAGCTTACTGACATCCGCCTCATACCGCTTGTTCATGCAGAGGCCATGTATCTCATTGAGCCCGAAAAGCGTGATGACGTTGCAGTCCTCTTTGACCTCGGCTACATCTCATCCACATACAGCGTAATATGCGGCAACGGTGTCCTCTATACCGGGTCATTCTCCGTAGGCATCGGGCACATAGCCTTTTACGTTTCCGAAGAGCTGGAGATACCCTTCGAGGTAGCGTCCACGTTCATATCCACCGTAAACCTCAACGCCCGCGGCAACTACGGGGCGGAGGAGGAGTGCATGTATGACGGCCAGCTCTACCGCGTGACAACCACCGACATCTGTGACAAGATCCGTGACGGCCTGGACTTCATCTGCTCATCCATCAACGAGTGCGCAGACTCTTTCCGCGGAGCCAACCTCTCCCTGAAGCCCATAAACATTACGGGCGAGGGAGTGAAGGTCATCCGCGGCGCTACAGACCACCTGGCTAGCCGCCTTGAAAAGGGCATAGAAGTTGTTTCGCCCAAGGTGCCTTACTACGACAAGCCCCAGTTCTCATCCACATTCTCACTCCTCAACATGGCCTTGGACGATGCCCTTGCATCCAGATAATCCGGCCTAATCCGGAAAAAAAAAGGCCGTCCCGAATCCAGAATACAATCCTTTGCATGCAAAATGCCGGGATATGCATATAAAATCTAAACTTTTTCATTCTTTTCCACTGCGGAGGTACAGTTATGTTCAACGACTACAGCTACAATCCGGAACCTGCACAGCAGCCTGAGCCGCCCGTGCAGAACCTTTCCGGCAAGGCCAATATAAAGGTTATTGGTGTCGGCGGAGCAGGCGGGAACGCCGTCAACCGCATGATATCCGCGGGAATCACCAGCGCGGAGTTTTATGTTGTCAACACGGACTCGCAGGCGCTTGCAAGCTCCAACTGCACTAACAGAATACAGATAGGCGCAAAGCTCACGAACGGCCTGGGCGCAGGCGCAGAGCCTGATACCGGCAGAGCGGCGGCAGAGGAGAGCAAGGAGGTTCTCACCGAAGCCGTAAAGGGCACTGACCTTCTCTTCATAACAGCCGGAATGGGCGGCGGCACAGGAACAGGCGCAGCCCCCGTCATTGCCAAGATAGCCAGGGACATGAAGATCCTGACCGTGGCAGTGGTCACCGAGCCGTTTGACTTCGAGGGCAGAAAGCGCCGTGACAACACCGTAAAGGGCCTTGACAACCTCAAAAAGTACGTTGACACCCTCATCATAATACCCAATGACAAGATAAAGACGGTAGTGGAGAAGAACACACCCTTCGCCGAAGCCCTCCGTGTGGCGGATGACATCTTGAAGCAGGGCATCAAGGGGCTTGCAGAACTCATCGTGAACCCGTCCCTCATAAACCTCGACTTCGCAGACGTCCGCGCCATCTTAAAGGACAAGGGCATAGCGCACTTGGGGGTAGGCGTTGCCAAGGGCGACAACCGCATCCTTGAGGCCGTGCGCCTTGCCGTAAACTGCCCTCTCCTTGAGACAACCATTGAAGGCGCCAAGGGCGTCATCCTGAACATCGTGGGCGGCCAGGACCTCACTTATGATGAGGTAACGAACGCTGCAAAGCTCGTATCCGATGTCGTTGACTCCTCCGCGAACATTATCTTCGGCGCCCGCATAGACCCCAACGTGCATGATGAAGTGGAGATAACCATCATCGCGACAGGCTTCCCTCAGGCCAACATCGTGCCGGGTTCCGCAAACACCGCCCAGAAGCAGCCCGCTCCCGCACAGGCGCAGCAGCGTCCCAATGATTCCTATTACCGCCAGCAGCCCACATCCGTGCGCACGCAGTACGGCTCATCCCCTGTCTCCGCCCAGTACGGCTACAGCCAGCCCTACGGCCAGGCCCGCCCCGTACAGCAGGCACAGCCCCAGGCGGCTCCCCAGGGCCAGGTATACGGACAGCCCGTCCAGGCACAGCAGGGATATGTACAGAACCCTTACGCACAGCAGCCCCAGGCACAGCCTCAGGCGCAGGCCGCTCCGCAGTCCGGCTCCCAGGCACAGCAGCAGTACAGCCAGCCCCAGACCCAGAACATGTACAATCAGCAGCCTCAGGCCCAGGGCCAGTACCAGCAGGTTCAGAGCCAGTATCCTCAGCAGGGCCAGTACCAGCAGGCTCAGAGCCAGTATCCTCAGCAGCAGCAGCAGGGCCAGTACCAGCAGCCCCAGCAGTATCAGCAGCAATATCAGCAGCAGTATCAGCAGCCCGTGCAGAACGCCGAGGACTCCATCCAGCGTGACGAGAAGAAGGTCCCCAAGTTCGCCCAGATAATAAGGGACTGGGGCCGCAAGCGCGATGACTGATGCTCCGCATCATCATCTGGTCCAAACTGCACATATCTGCAATATTAGACATAGCCTGCAAGGCACCGGGGTGCTTTAAACAGCCGATATAACTTACATTCCGATTACACACATTGCAACGAAAAGTTTAGATCTTGGGAAGAGCGGCCTCTTGCGAAGCCGCTCTTTCTCTCTGAAAAGTCCGCAGGGAAGACCTGCAGCATTTCCGTATTTCCTGTATCCCGGCCGCATCACCTTGCATGGCCTCACGGGCACTGTCCGGCGGGCAGTATGCCCGTTTCGTATGCTGTTTTGCTGTGGATTTCATATACGGAACATAACAAAAAGCTGTATATTCCGGGCTGTTATTCATATACGGACAGCAAATAGGCGAAAACCCTCTGAATGCCTGTAATTGCGCTATATCCCTTGTATTTCGGCTCAATTTTGCGCCCCTGGGCAACGAGAGTGCACAGGGGAGGGAGATGGGAGCACGCAAAAAAAGGCCTCCGGACAATGGCCCGGAAGCCTGCAAATTGGCGTAAACAAAACCTATCCCGTGCGCATCTTCCTTTGCCGTCTCTGCAAAGAAGGGAGGCCGGGGTCATTTTATGCATATATAACGAAAAAAGAGCACTTCAGGCGCTCTTCTTTCACAAATTCAGTAAAAGTATAACTTTCGGAAAACTCGCAACTAGCTGTTAAGTTCGTCATAGTAAGCCGACAGGATAGCTTTCTTTATCATTTCACGGGTCTCGGTGTCAAGGGGATGTGCTATATCCTTATACTCGCCGTCATTGGTTTTTCTGCTGGGCATCGCAATAAACACGCCGTCAGCTGCTTCGATGACTTTGATATCATGAACTACGAAGCAGTCATCTATTGTAATGGAAGCAACGGCCTTAAGTTTATTGTTGTCCTTGTTAACTAATCGAATTCGTACATCTGAGACTTTCATTAACATAATCGTCACCTGCCGAATATTTGATTGTGCTTTCATTTTACATTAGTTGTTAGAAAATATCAATACTTAAATCCTATTTTTATTCACTTTTTCCTAAAATTCTTGTGAAATTTCCTATCTTTTATTGCAAAAATATAGAAAAAGCCCCGGAAAATTCTTCCGGGAGCTCAAACTACAATCCAGCCCTGTCCTGCTTTAAGCAGGCTCTTTAAAGCCGTAGTCCGGAACCCGTCCGGCATTAAAATTCCGGCTCTATCTTTCTTGCCTCGCAGGAGGAGAGGAACTCTATGAACTGCTTGGCGCGCCTGGGGCTCCGTCCGCCCTTGACCAGGGCCCATCTTTCGGCCATGGCCTCAAGCTCATCGGTCCCTGTCTGAATATTGCTGTCCTCAGCAAGCTGGCGCACGATGGAGAGGTACGTGTTCTTGTCCGTGAGGGAGAAGAGGATGGAGATGCCGAACCTGTCGGAGAGGGAGAGCTGTTCCTCCATGGTGTCCTTTCCGTGGACGGCGTCGTTTCTGTCCGAGAAGGTCTCCTTCACAATATGGCGCCTGTTGGATGTGGCCACAATTATGCTGTTTTTAAAGTCTCCGGCAATGTTGCCTTCCAGGCTTGCCTTGAGCTGGGAGATGCGCTTGTCATCGCCGGACATGGAGATGTCATCCACAAAGACCAGCCACTTCATAGGAATGGCCTCTATCTTTGCGCGTATCTCGTTTATCTTCCCTAATGAGCCGTCATCTATCTGCACCAGGCGGAGCTTCTGGTCAAAGTACTCATTCAGCACCGCATGGATGGTGCTGGACTTGCCTGTTCCCTTGGACCCGTACAGCAGCATGTTGAGGGAGGGGTATCCCTGCAGGAAGCCCGTTATGTTGTTGAGTATGAGCGATTTCTCGTACTCATAATCCTTCAGATCCTTGAGCCTTACACGCACCGGGTTCTCCACGGGGATAAGGTCTCCGTCCTCATACCTGAAGGCCATGTACCTGCTGTAGCGGCCGTATCCATTTGTCCTGTAATAATCCGCCAGGTTGTCCGCAACCTCGAGGGGGTTGCCCTTGAACATGTCCGGCAAAGTGCCGTAATCCACTCTGTATGTCTCGCTTGCGTCGCAGGCGGCGTTCATTGCCTTGGCAAGGTTGTCCGCAAACTCCACGGTCATGCGCCTTGAAGGCACCTTGCCGGCTGCGCACTGGCGCGCGTACTCATTCTCATCGTCCAAAATGACGCCGCTCATATACTCCACAAAGGTGTCCTCAATGCCTCTTGAGTACACTTCATGAAGGAAAATTGCCTCGCTCTCTGTGAGGTTCCTGCCGTCATCGGCCGGCTCTGCGTCTGCCAGAGCCCTGACCACCGGGTCATTCAGTATGCCGCGGAGGATGGTCAGCCTTTTCAGTTCTTTCATTCAGTATGTCCTTGTAATGCGGCCGGCTCTTCCGCGCACCGGCCCTTATCGTGTGATTTGCTTCATTATACAATACCCGCTTTAAGTTGGCAAATTTTATGCGCCCCGGCAGGCAAAGTTTTTCGTAACAAGGCGCATATAACTTGACATAAAAATGGCAAATCACTATAATCTAGTGAGAAATTAGATTAGAAAGACATTGTCTGGAGGATTTTATGGCAAACAAAAATGGCTACAGTGACCTCAAAATGTTTTACGATGCAGACTGTGATCTGAATGTCCTGAAGGGCAAGAAGATAGCTGTCATCGGTTACGGCTCACAGGGTCATGCCCATTCTCTCTGCCTTCGTGACAGCGGAATGGACGTTATAGTAGGTCTGCGCAAGGGCGGCAAGTCCTGGGCAAAGGCAGTGGACGCAGGATTCCAGGTATATGAGATAGCAGACGCCGTTAAGCAGGCTGACATCGTCATGATACTCATCAACGATGAGGTTCAGGCGAAGGTATACAAGGAGAGCATCGGCCCCAACCTCAAGGATGGCGCATATGTTGCTTTCGCACACGGATTCAACATCCATTTCCAGCAGATCGTTCCCGCAAGCAACATCAACGTATTCATGGTAGCACCCAAGGGCCCCGGCCATACGGTACGCTCCGAGTATCTTGACGGAAAGGGAGTTCCTGCTCTTTACGCCGTATACCAGGATGTCACAGGCAACACGCTTGACATCGCACTCGCATACGCAGCAGCCATCGGCGCAGCACGTGCCGGCGTCCTTGAGACAACATTCAAGATTGAGACAGAGACAGACCTCTTCGGCGAGCAGGCAGTTCTCTGCGGCGGCGTTACAGCTCTTATGAAGGCAGGCTTCGATACCCTCGTAGAGGCCGGCTTCGACCCCCGCAACGCATACTTCGAGTGCATCCACGAGATGAAGCTCATCGTTGACCTCATCTACAAGGGCGGCTTCTCCATGATGCGTTACTCCATCTCCGACACAGCTGAGTACGGCGACTACGTAATCGGACCCCGCATCATCAATGATTCCGTAAAGGCAGAGATGAAGCAGGTTCTCAAGGAGATACAGGACGGCACATTCGCACTCAACTGGATCGCTGAGAACAACAACGGACGCGCACACTTCAACGCAATGCGCCGCATCGAGGCTGAGTCCCTCAACGAGCGCACAGGCGCCGACATCCGTGCCCTTTACAGCTGGAACAAGCCCGAGACGCTTCTCGAGTCCGAGAAAGGCGTCAAGGTCGGCAAGCTCTTCTAGGCCTGGGAGGCATAGTTCCTTAACACCTGAAACACACAAGCGGCATCCTGTCGGATGCCGCTTTTTCTGCACGGAAACAGTATCCTCCTGCGCCCCGGGGAGCTTAGGGAGAGGGGGGCGCAAAGCCCCGCCATTCGGTGTGCTTTGCAAGCCTTCAGCCCCTGGCCTTCACTAGGCCTTTAGCGGCCTTTTTCCGGCACTCATTTCTAGCCGCATATGTGCATTATACGGCCCTTTTCAGCCCTTCCGAAGCCCTTTGGAGGGACTTTTCTGGCATGTACTAAAATCGGTCTATAAATTAAACGCCAAAAGGGGCAAATTTCTCTTGTTATTTTCCGCATATGGTGCTATACTTGTGAAGGTGTAAAAGAGACTTGAGACACAAATCCGTGAGGGCATTTCATGAACGACAAGAACAGCAATGAGAAGAAGAGCAAGGACTCCGTATCCGTCCTTACCAGGGAGACACTGGGCATCCTTCTGATGCTTGTTTCCTTCATAGCTCTTTTGATGCTATTTACCGGCGACATAATCTTTGCGGCTGTAGGGCGCGGCGTCTGCACGTTCCTGTACGGCCTTTTCGGCTACGGCTCGTACCTTGCAGTGGCAGCTGTAGTCTACGCCGGCGTATATCTCACCTTCGGCCTCAAGCTCAAAAAGATCACCTGGAAGCACCGCCTGGCCATAGCCCTCACGGTCTACATGCTTTTCCTGCTTCTCCAGACGGCCACAACGGCCTCATTCGGCCTGCCCGGCTACGGCCAGTACCTGTCCAGCTGCTACATGAACTGCACAAACGGCTGGTCCGGCTACACAGCCGGCGGCATCATATCCGGCATACTTTGCTACCCGCTTCTTTGCGGCACACCTGCATGCGCGTACACAGTGTCCGCAATACTGTTCCTTGCCTGCGGCTACCTCACATACGCGAGCTTCACGAAGAGGTTCCCGTTTAATCTGAACCTTCTCCCGGACCGTTTCGGCTCCAAAAAGCCCAGGACAGAAAATGTCCCTGACTTCGCGCCCGCGGACAATCCGCAGCCGGCTACCGCACCTGAATTCAACAGCCTGCAGGAAGGCTATCCGGAGCCTGATACATACAACGGCGGATATTTCAATCTGTCCGATTTTGCAGACCCCGGCATGACTGAGCAGGTCCCGGAGTTCATACCCGAAGAGGACTTCGGCAGCTCTGAGTCTTTCTATGACCCTGCGACAGGAGAGTTCTTCGGCGGCCCCATAGAGCGCGAGCCGGAGCCTGCTGCAGAGGAGCAGCCTCCTGTTCTGGAGGTCAAGGAGCGGGAGGAGGACAAGTTCGGCGTAAACAGCTCCCAGATACTCTTCGGCGACGGCTATGCCGCAGAGAGCTACAAGCGCAACCTCTTGTACAGCGACAACTCATACTTCTCCAAGTCCGTAAAAAACACCACAGAGGACTATCTCAAGGCCTTCGAGGACCCCACGGCAATGCCTGCTGCACCCGTGCAGCCGCAGGTAACGCCGCAGACACAGGCCCAGCCCCAGCAGGTCCAGGCAGCGCCCGCACAGCCCCAGAGCGCTGTGCCTTTCACGCAGAGCGGCTACCAGTACGGAGACGCACCCGTGCAGAACATAGCTCCTGCCGCCCCGCAGCAGTCCCCGCAGGCTCCCTCACAGCCCGTGCAGCAGCCCGCGCCGGCTCCTGCTCCGGCAATTCCGGATGAGCCCACACCTGAGGAGACCAAGGCCATAGAGGATGACATAGACAGCTTCTTCGACCCTGACCGCAGCCGCAGAGGACGCGACTCCGGCAGAGACACCGGCCGGGACACATCCAGAGACTCCGGGCGCAGCAGCCGTGACACTTCCAGAGACCTTGGCAGGGATTCCGGCCGTGACACTGGCCGGGACACATCCAGAGACTTAACCCGTGACGTGCCTTCCGAAGAGCCTCCCGCAACAGATCTGGACAGCCTGTTCAACACACCCGCGGAGGACCAGGACACAGGCCGCAGAGGCCGCGGGCGTGACTCCGGCAGGGATACCGGAAGAGATACAGGCCGTGACACCGGCCGTGACCTTGGCAGGGACGCCGGAAGGGATTCCGGGCGCGACTCATCCAGAGACCTGGGACGTGATTCCGGCAGGGACAGCGGGAGAAGGTCCAATGCAGACCTCTTCGGAGACAATGACAGCCTGTTCGGCGAGCCCACAGACCTTGGAAGGGACTCCGGCAGAGACGGCGGGCGTGATTCCGGCCGTGATGCCGGGCGCGATACAGGACTTGATTCCGGCCGCGATGCCGGGCGCGATACAGGACTTGATTCCGGCCGTGGCCTGGGCAGGGATTCCGGCAGGACGCCTATGGGCTTCGGAGCAGACTTAGGGCGTGCCAGCACGCCTGCGCCGCAGCCTGCACCTGAACCCGTTCCCGAGGCAAAGCCCGAAAAGCCCAAGCACGTATGGAAGAAGTATGTGCCTCCTACGCTGGACCTTCTGAAGGATTATCCTGTGAACATGGAGGCCCTGTCCCAGGAGATAGAGGAGAACAAGACCACTATTGTGGACACCCTCATGACCTTCGGCTTTGACTGCTCCATACAGAACGTGACGGTAGGCCCTGCGGTAACCAGATATGACGTTGCCATGGACTTAAGACAGATCACGAAGGCCGCGGGATATTCAAGAGAGCTTTCCATTGCCCTGAGAAAGGACAATGTAAACGTATACCTTAACAACAGAAAGGGAGCCCTGTCCGTTGAAGTGCCCAACAAGGTGCGCGCGTCCGTTGGCCTCAAGGAGATACTTGAGAACCCCAAGTTCCAGAACTCCAAGCCCGGAACGCTCACGTTCGCACTTGGCAAGAACGTGGACGGCGAATACTTCTGCCCGGACATCACGTCTCTGCCGCATCTTTTGATAGCCGGCGCATCCGGCAGCGGCAAGTCCGTATGCCTCACGGGGCTTATCATAAGCCTTCTCTTCAAGTACAGCCCTGAAGAGCTGCGCTTAATCCTTGTAGACCCCAAGCAGGTTGAGTTCATCCCTTACAACGGCCTGCCTCACCTGATTGTCCCTGAGATAATCTCAGACCCTGTGAAGACGGTGAAGGCCCTCAACTGGGCGTGCACCGAGATGGAGAGGCGCTACACGCTGTTCTCCGACATGTCCAAGGCGGGAGTCACCACCAAGAACCTTGAAGAGTACAACGCCCACATAGGCCCTGATGATGAGAAGCTTGCCAAGATCGTAATAATCCTGGACGAGTTCGGCGACCTCATGCTCTCCAACAAGAATGACATAGAGGGGAAGGTCATAAAGCTGGGCCAGAAGGCGAGAGCCGCCGGCATCCATCTCATCCTTGCCACGCAGCGTCCTGCCGTCAACTGCATAACGGGCGCCATAAAGGCAAATCTTCCTGCGCGTATAGGCCTCAAGGTCGCTCAGTCCCAGGACTCCATGGTCATCTTCGACCGCGGAGGAGCGGAGAAGCTTTTGGGCCGCGGCGACATGTATTTCAAGACGGCGGACAGCCCGGACATGAACCGTATCCAGGGCTGCTGGATCTCTTCCGAGGAAGTCCAGAGCGTTCTGGACTATGTCCGTTCCCACAACGAGGCATACTTCGACCAGGAGATTGATGACATAATCAACACTGAGGTGGTGGAGGACGATTCCGACGCCGGCGGATCCATGGGCTCATCCGATGACGGAGGAGACCGTGACGCGTCCAAGATAGACGAGACGTACATCAAGGCCCTTCATTACTGCATAAAGTCCAACTCCGCGTCCGTCTCCATGATCCAGCGCCGCTACCCCATAGGCTACATGAAGGCCTGCAAGATAATAGACTGGATGACCTCGCTCAAGTACATCACTGAGCCCGAAGGCTCCAAGCCCCGCAAGATTCTCATGACCATGGATGACTTCATCGCCACCTACGGCGAGATAGACGACTGACCCCGTAGCCGGCCCATTCATCCGTGCCGTCTGCGGACATCCCCGGCTGTACAGCCTGTCCGCCAACGTCCAGCAGTCCGTCTGAGTGCAATGCCCTCCTGACCAGATGTCTGTCTGATATCCCTCAAAGGCCACTGCAGCCTGTCCGCCAATGTCATGCAGTCCGTTTGAGTGCAATGCCCTCCTGACCGGATGTCTGTCTGAGGCCTCATTCAAAGGCCACTGCAGCCTGTCCGCCAATGTCATGCAGTCCGTCTGAGTGCAATGCCCTCCTGACCGGATGTCTGTCTGAGGCCTCATTCAAAGGTCTCTGCAGCCTGCCCCGTGCCTTGCATCTCTGTCCGGATGCCTGTTTGCAGGCATTTCCGCGGGCACAATCCAGATCCTTGCCGGACGGATATACTTCATTATTACAATCTTTACGAAAACACTGCATGTCCTTGCGCGGGCCCTTTTAAGGGGACCTTGCGGGGGGACGGAGACATATAATTGACCGATCTTAAGAGCAAAAAATACAGCGTAATCTTCCTTGGCTGTGACAAGAACAGGGTGGACTCCGAGAAAGTCATATCCTTCATCCAGGAGAACGGGTGCGAAGTGACGGGAGACCTTGCCGAGGCGCAGGTTATTATAGTGAACACATGCGCGTTCATAAATGACGCGAGGGAAGAGTCCATAAACACCGTTCTGGACTGCAGCACCCTCAGGGAGCAGGGCTCACTTGAGAAGCTTGTGGTATCCGGTTGCCTTCCGCAGAAGTTCATCTCAGAGCTCTATGATGACTTCACCGAGGCCGACATATTTCTGGGCACCAATGACTATGACAAGCTCTTCGAGGCACTGCAGGAATCATATGACGAAGACGAGCGCGTGTCGCTTGTGGGGCAGGGGCAGTTCGGCTACCGCAGGACAAGGGCCGTGTCCGGCCCGGAGCACATAGCGTACCTGAAGATTGCGGACGGCTGCAACAATCACTGCACATACTGCCTTATTCCGAAGATCCGCGGGAAGTATATCTCATACCCCATGGAAGACCTTGTGGCCGAGGCGGCATCCCTTGGAGACACAGCTGAGCTTATTATTGTTGCTCAGGACATTACCCGCTACGGCCTGGACCTGTACAAAGAGCCGCGCCTTGTGCCGCTTCTTAAGGAGCTTTCCGGGCTGGAGAACATACGGACCATACGGCTTCTGTACTGTTACCCGGACATGATAACGGAGGATCTCATACAGGAGATTGCCTCAAATGACAAGATCCTGAAGTACATAGACATTCCCATGCAGCACTCCGAGGACCGTATCCTGAAGCTTATGAACCGTCCTATGACGCGCTGGGCCTATCTGGACCTCATATCCGCGCTGCGCGCAAGGATTCCGGGGATTGCCATACGCTCCACGTTCATAGTAGGCTTCCCGTCCGAGACGGAAGAAGACGTGCAGGGGCTCATCTCATTCCTTGAAGATGCACGCATAGAGAACTGCGGATTCTTTGCATACTCCAGAGAAAAGGACACCCCGGCGGACAAACTTCCGGGGCACATGACGAAGCGCATAAAGGAGAAGCGCTTGAAGGCCGTTTACAAGGCGCAGGAGGCCGTCTCCGCGGAGTGGCTTGCCGGTTTCACCGGCAGGACGGTGCAGGTCCTCTGTGACGGCATCTCCGAAGACGGCAGCTCATTTGTCGGCCACACATACTTCCAGGCGCCGGACATAGACGGCAGGACATATTTCCATGCGCCTCTTGCCGTGCAGGGAGAGAGATATGATGTGTTAATTTCCGGCACGGACGGCGCAGACCTGTACGGCTCAACACCAGACTACAATCCGGAAGACTGAATCCGGTTCCATACAAGGCTCCACGGGGCCTTTAAGCGGCCTGTCTTACCGCGGCCCGTTCCAAAGGGCGGCGTACAGCGGCCAAAACCTAAACTTAGATGCATACAGAGGGATTCTTATGAGTTCTGACAAAAAGAAAGAGAAAGAAAAAGAGACGGAACCCGTCATAGACAAGGACTCCAGAAAGTACAAGTTCTACTCCGGGAACGGAGGCATGAACTTCCCCAACAGGCTCACGATTGTCCGTGTGATTCTGATCCCCATATTCATTCTGTTCTATTTCGTGCCGTTTGCAGGGCATTACTTCGTAGCCCTGGCGGTGTTCATAATATCCACGCTGACAGACATGGCGGACGGCAGGATTGCCAGAAAGTACAGTCTTATCACGGACTTCGGCAAGCTTTTGGACCCCATAGCGGACAAGGTGCTGGTTCTGTCTGCGTTCGTGTGCTTCATAGCTGACACAAACATCTTCTACAGCAACAGCTCATTCGGCTCATGGGGCATAATCCTGGCCGGCATTGGCGTTGTGCTCATCATTGCCCGTGAGATAATGGTGGCAGGCATACGCCTTGTGGCTGCGGACAAGGGAGTGGCCATTGCCGCGGACTGGTTCGGCAAAGTGAAGACCGTGACCCAGTACATATCTATCTTCGTAATGCTCTTCGGCACAGGTTTCATGAACGTTGCCTCCGGCTCCGGCACGGCTGTCTATAAGGCAGGGCTCTATTTCGACTACCTTGGATTCGCCGTCCTGATGCTCTCCGTTGTATTCACAATAATCTCCGGAGTGAACTATGTCATAAGGAACCTGGATGTCTTCAGGGCACCTGAAAAGGCCGGAGAAGCTGCAGCGGCTGCCGCAGCCGCAGGCGCACCTTTGGAAGAGCCCGTAAAGCCCTACATGCGCCCGGCTCTCTGCCTTCTGTCTTCAGGCGCCGCAGATTCCAATGGGCAAAGCCTCAAGGACATCCTTGAAAGCGCCAAGTTTGCAAACATAAAGCCCGGCACGCTTACCGTTGCCCTTGGAACAACGGAAGCAGGGGAGCCCATATGCCCCAACCTTTCCAACCTGCAGCATGTATTAATTGCAGGGGATGCAGAAGGCATAAGAGGGGCTGTGAACTCCATGATAACGAGCCTTGTATACCGCCTCGGCCCCAGGGAGCTTGAGCTGGTCCTTATATCCGGCCCTGCATGCGACCTTTCCATATACAGTGGACTTCCGCATCTGCACGGCTCCATAATATCCGCGCCGGAGGATGCAATAGGCGCTATGCAGGAGCTGTCCAGGCTGGAGGATGAGCGCCTTGCGATGTTCATGGAACTCAAGGACAGGAAGAACATAGAAGAGTACAACAAGCTTTGTGCTGGCTCCGGAAAGGAGAGGCTGCCTCATATAGCTGTGGTTATCTCTGACCTGTCTGTCCTCATGCAGGCCAGCGCATCCCTTACGGAGAGCTTCATAATGACCGTCCTGCACACGGCCCGCGCCTGCGGAATACACTTCATCATCTGCACCACGGACGCATCCACGGCAGGCATTCCAGCTGCAGTGAAGGCAAGCATATCCACGCGCATAGCCTTCCGTACGGCAACGGAAGAGGGCTCTGCATACATCCTGGACCGCACAGGAGCGGAAGCTCTCACCGGCACAGACATGCTTTACAAGGGCAACTCCGTTGCGGACCCCGTGCTCCTGCACGGCTGCTCTGTATCCGCAGAGGAAGTAAAAGCAGTTGTCTCAGCCGTATGCACCGGCAACAGATAATCCGGCCCAATGGCCGTTTTCCTGCATATATTTGCAGATTTTGCTCCGCAGGTCATCTTCCTGCGGGCTGCTGGAAACAGAACATTCCGGCTTCAGCAAGCTTTTGCCGGAGCCTGCAGAAGATATATGATATGCGGCAGAGACGGCCGCGTTTGGAGGTATTATATGGACAGCTTGGAAACATACATCAAGGTCCTTAGAAAGGCTGTGGACCATGGAGAGATATCCGTGCCGTATATCAAGCAGAATTATCCCATAGGGTACAACAAGGCCTGCAGAATCATAGACTGGATGGCTGAGAACGGATACATTGAGAAAGGGAAGGGATACAGCAGCACATGCAAGACAAAGCTGACACTGGACCAGTTCCTGGAGCTTTACGGAGAGAAAAACTGAGCGATGAACCCTTCCTTAACGCTTCTCATACTCACGAGCCGGCACGCAAAAGGGCTTGCGGAAGGGAGTGCCGTTGCAGACAGCCTTGCAAAGAGAGGCTACGCCCCGGACAGTGTGTCCAGGGTGGCGTATGATGACGGGGGCCTTTTGGGCCACTGCCTTGAGGACGCCCTTGAATTCTATGACGCAAGCGTCATCTGCTGCCCCAAAGTGATGCAGGAGAGCATCCAGAGTTACGCCCTGCAAAAAAATTTTCAGAAACTTTCAGATTTTGGTTTTAAAAGCGCTGAAAAGTGGGTATATATATTATGTACGGATGAAGTGAACGCCACTCCGGAAATGGTATGCGATGCCCTGGACGCAGCCTTCCAGCGCCATGACATGCTTTCCTATCTCAAGTGCGTGGGCGTTCCCGACGAGATTCTGTCCGACGCGGTCCGGACGGTCCGGGACATGTGCCCTGATATAAAGCTCAACATCTCAGGGCTTCACGGGGACTGCAGGATACAGATGGTTTCTCCGTCATCCGTAGCCCAGAGCACACGCGAGGATGTGTACAGGGCCCTTCTCCAAAAGCTGTCCGACTACGTCTATGCCATGGAGGACGTAGAGCTGAACGCAAGGGTGGTGGAGCTTCTAAAACTTCGGAAGATGCATATAAGCGTTGCGGAGTCCTTCACGGGCGGAGGGGTCTCAAAGAAGCTTGTGGAGATTCCGGGCGTCAGCGAAGTCTTTGACGAGGGCCTGAACACCTATTCCAACAGAGCCAAGATGGCAAGGCTAGGGGTAGACCTTGCGACACTCAACCGCTGCGGCGCAGTCTCCGGAGAGACCGCCGAGGAGATGTGCACAGGGCTTCTGAACACCAGGGCATGCGATGTGGCAGTCTCCACGACAGGCATTGCCGGGCCTTCATCCGACAACACCCAAAAGCCGGTCGGCCTCATATACATAGGCTGCGGCACCCCGGACAGGGTGGACGTCTTTGAATACCGTCTCACAGGCTCCAGGGAAGACATAACTGCCACAGGCATAAATTTAGCGCTTTTCCACGTGTACAAAGCCGTAAAATAGCATTTTGCATAGTAATTTTACCCTCTAAATGGCCCCGATACGGCCCTACAGCCGCCATTTTGCGGCTTCATTCCAAGCCCCCGTGCAGGTGCCTTCCGGCCTGCAAAAGGGCTTTCCCGGAATCTGAACTCAGCAAAATCAGAACCATTTCTTAAATAAGATTAAGGAAGTAAATCATATGAATGAAGACAAGCTCAAGGCTTTGAACCTCACCATAGCCCAGATAGAGAAGAGCTACGGCAAGGGCTCCATCATGAAGCTCGGCGATGTCACCCTGAACCAGGACGTGGACGTCATCCCCACGGGATGCCTCACCCTGGACCTCGCCCTCGGCATCGGCGGCGTTCCCCGCGGACGCATCATCGAGATCTTCGGACCTGAGTCATCAGGCAAGACGACCGTAGCCCTGCACATCATAGCGCAGGCGCAGAAGGCCGGCGGCATAGCCGCATACATAGACGCAGAGCACGCCCTGGACGCGCAGTACGCAAAGAACCTGGGCGTCAACATAGACGAGCTGTACCTTTCACAGCCCGACACCGGCGAGCAGGCGCTTGACATCTGCGATGCCCTTGTACGCTCATCCGCCGTGGACGTTATCGTAGTGGACTCCGTAGCCGCTCTTTCGCCCAAGGCCGAGATAGAAGGGGACATGGGAGACTCACACGTTGGGCTCTTGGCCCGCCTGATGTCCCAGGCGCTCCGCAAGCTGACCGCCATAACCAACCGTTCACGCACCTGCGTGATCTTCATCAACCAGCTCCGTGAGAAGGTGGGAGTCGTATACGGCAACCCTGAGACCACGCCCGGAGGCAAGGCTCTCAAGTACTTCTCATCCATCCGCATGGACATCCGCAAGGGAGAGATGATCAAGTCTGACGGAGACACGACAGGCGCCCACACCAAGTGCAAGATTGTAAAGAACAAGCTGGCTCCTCCGTTCCGTGTGGCAGACTTTGACATCGTGTACGGAGAAGGCATCTCCAACGAAAGCTGCATCGCTGACCTGGGCCTCGAGTACGGCATCTTTACAAAGAGCGGCGCCTGGTTCCGCTACAACGGCGAGAACTTTGCCCAGGGCCGCGAGAAGGCGAAGGAGTACCTGAAGAACAACCCCGACTTCTGCGCCGAGGTAGAGGGCAAGATCCGCGAAGCCTACAAGGCATCCATCTCCAAGAAGGACTAAAGCCCTGCCCGGATCCCTGCAGCCTCGCCTGCGGGAACCCCATAAGCCGCACTATATGCGGACGGCTCATTTACAACAGAATAAATCCTTCCCCGGCGGGCTCCCAAAGCCCGCCCCGGAGGAACCTACAAACCATATTCATAGAGGTATACCAAATGAACCACGGTTTCGTTAAAGTGTGTGCGGCAACCCCTTCCATACGGGTTGCCGATATCTCATATAATGAAGAGAGCATTTTAGCATCCCTCACGGAATGCATATCCAAGGGAGCGCGCCTCGCTGTATTCCCTGAGCTGTGCCTTACGGGCTACACCTGCGGGGACCTTTTCAACCAGCAGGCGCTCATCTCAAAGGTGCAGGACGCCATAGCGGACATAGCTGAAAAGACCAAAGAAAGCGACATCCTGTTTTTCATAGGCGCACCAGTTGAGCACCAGAACCGCCTTTATAACTGCGCCGTTGCGCTCTGCCGCGGCCGCATCTTAGGCCTCGTGCCCAAAACATCCCTGCCCAACTACGGTGAGTTCTACGAGCGCCGCCACTTCACGCCCGGCCGTCCCTGCATGGGCATGGCCCGCATTGCTGGCCAGACGGCGCCCATCGGCACTGACCTTCTTTTCGAGGCTGACAACTTCCCCGGCTTTACCGCAGCCGCAGAAATCTGCGAGGACCTGTGGGCACCCGTATCACCTTCCACAGCTGCAGCCCTCAGAGGGGCAACGATAATCGTAAACCTGTCCTGCAGCGACGAGCTGGTAGGCAAGGCCGACTACCGCAGAAACCTCGTCAGGATGCAGTCCGGCAAGCTTGTATGCGCATACGTATACGCAGATGCCGGAGACGGGGAGAGCACCACGGACATGGCCTTTGCCGGCCACAACATAATCTCTGAGAACGGCGCAATTCTTGCCGAATCCGAGCTCTTCCGCAACGGCATAATCTGTTCCGACATAGACGTTGAGATGCTTCTCAACGAACGCCGCCGCATGGCAGGCGTCTACTATCCTGAAGGCCCTTGCGGCCCTATGCCCGGCCCCGGCGGCCCTCATGGCCCAATGCCCGGCCCTCACGGACCTCATGACGGACCTGGAGGTCCTCATGACGGACCTGGAGGTCCTCATGGACCAGGACCTGACGGCCCTCATTGCGGCGGACCTCGTCCTGACGGAC
>JAJPYR010000010.1:32299-46879 GCA_021204825.1 Clostridia bacterium
GGAGGACCTCACGGACCTGAAGACAGGCCTCCGTATCCCGGAGGACCTCACGGACATGAAGACAGGCCTCCGTACCCCGGCGGACCTCATGGTCCCGAAGACAGACCGCCTTACCCCGGCGGACCCCACGGACCTGAAGACAGACCGCCATATCCCGGCGGACCCCACGGACCTGAAGGCATGCATTGCGGGCCTCACGGACCACATGAAGGACACAGGCCGCCCATGATGGGCCGCATACCGTTCCATACTGCAGATACAGAGACAGATCTGGACAGGGTATTCCCCAAGCAGCCGTTCGTGCCTGCTGACAACGCTGCCCTTGCAGAGCGTACAGAGCTCATTCTGTCCATCCAGTCCAAAGGGCTGGAGACCAGGATTAAGCACACAAACGCCAAGACGGTGGTGGTAGGCATCTCCGGAGGCCTTGACTCATCGCTTGCAATCCTTGTGGCTGTACGCACTATGAAGGCCTTAGGCCGTCCCATGACGGACATTCTGGCCGTAACAATGCCCGGCCTTGGCACCACCAGCAAGACCAAGTCCAACGCCGTACGCCTTGCTGAAGAGCTTGGCGCAACAGTGAAGGAAGTGCCTATAGGAGCCATGGTGCAGCAGCACTTCAAGGACATTGGCCAGGATGAGAACACGCTGGACGTAACATATGAGAACGCACAGGCACGCATACGCACCCTGATTCTCATGGACCTTGCCAACAAGACCGGAGGCCTGGTTCTCGGAACCGGAGACCTTTCCGAGCTGGCTCTTGGCTGGTCTACATACAACGGGGACCATATGTCCATGTACGCCGTAAACTGTTCCGTGCCCAAGACGCTTGTAAAGCATCTTATCCGCTACGAAGCCGGCATCCTTGGCGGAGAGGCAGAGAAGATCCTTCTTGACATTCTTGCCACAGAAATCTCACCCGAACTTCTGCCCCCGGACAAGGAAGGCAACATCCAGCAGAAAACCGAAGACCTCGTTGGCCCTTACATCCTGCATGACTTCTTCCTGTACTACGCAGTTCGCTGGGGCTTTGAGCCTTCCAAGGTGAAGTTCCTTGCCATGAAGACCTTTGCAGGGGATTATGACGAGGAGACCATAGACAAGTGGCTCAAGAACTTCTACAAGAGGTTCTTCAGCAACCAGTTCAAGCGCTCCTGCATCCCCGACGGAGTGAAGGTAGGCTCCGTAGCTCTGTCTCCCAGAGGAGACTGGCGCATGCCTTCCGACGGTGTTCCCGGAATCTGGATGGATGACATAAAATAAGCCCTCAGCGGCAGCAGCACATAAGCACAAAAGTCCTCTGGCAGCAGGGGACTTTGCATATATATATGGCATTTTTTACACCAGTTCACAAAGCTTTCATGTTATGCATTTTTATGTGAAAACATCATGCATAAATTTGAAAGACAATGGGAGCCTCTTGCAAAGAAATGTTAATATATGTTGCAGTTTTAAAAGTTAAAATGCCGAATTCCCGAAGATTTCCGCAAGGTGCTGATTCTTATGCATTTATGCATAAATTTCAGAAAAGGCGTTCATCTGAACAACACATGATATACACATTTATGCAGAAATGCAGGGACCAAAAGTTGTGAAAGGAAAACAGCAGAAACAAAAGTTTCTTATCGAGTCCAATACAACTGATTTTGGGTGGCATAGAAACATCCTTATCCGGCAGTTTCCGGACAAACTTCTCCGTCTGCATACGGACAATGTGTCCGGCAGGCGGAATAATCTTCCATGCTCACAGGGGAGTGGCAAACTCTTAAAATAGCGCTGTGGTAAACTTTTGGGTTGACATTTACAAGGTTGTGTCTGTACAATGGGAAAAAGTAGAAACTTTTGTTCTTTAGCGGCTCCAATACAGCTAAAGCCGTATAGAGAATAGCGGGGGATTGACTGTTGTGTCTTTCCACAGTTGCGGTTAAGTTGCGGATTCTGTAATGGTTGGAGCTGCTTTAAACCTGGCTTTTAAAGCTGCGAAATTGTCCGTTTGCAAATTTTAAACGGGGAAGAGACAGTGAGAGTCATGAGAATAAGAGAGAGTTTGCCCGGTGCGGGGATCGGAGAAAACTTTGATTTTATAAATTTGAGGGTGTTTGCATAGTAATCCGGCCGGTTTGGTGATTATTTGTCCGCAATTTAATAGAATGTTTATGTTATTAAATTGACTTTTGACCGCTGGGGTTGTAAAATAATTAATGAGCATAATATGCGCACAGAGCAGGAGGCTTTCGGGCCGAGGCTTTTTTGAATAGTGTAACCAGGAGGCTATAATGACTACAGTTTCTTATAGCAGCCTGTTTCTTTCAATCTCCGGCGGAGCATGCGCTGGCATTGCAATTGCGTGCGCGGTCGTATGCCTCGTTGTCGGATGTATAGTTGGATATTTTTTTAATGGAAAAAGAACGGATAAGAAGTTAGGCACCGTTTCAGAACGCACTAAGAAAATGATTGACGAAGCGTCAGTCGAATGCAAGACGTTGAAGAAGAACGCTTTGCTGGAGGTAAAGGAACAGGATCTGCAGAGAAGAGCAGAATTTGAAGAAGAAAGCAAACAGAAGAAAGCAGAATTTTCCAAGCAGGAGAACAGGCTCAACCAGAGGGAAGACGGTCTTAACAAGAGAGAAGAAACTCTCAATAAGAAAGAGGATTCCTTAATGAGGCAGAGCAATGTTATAGACCAGCAGAAGAAAGATCTGTCAAAACGTGAGAAGGACATCAACGCCACACAGGAGAAGGTCAATAGGCAGCATGAGCTGATGCTTGCGGAACTTGAAAGGGTGGCCCAGCTGACAAGCGAGGAAGCCAAGAAAATCCTTACGGATCAGATACTGGATGAGACAAGGCACGAAGCTGCCAAGCAGGTCCGCCAGATAGAGCAGGATGCGAAGGATGAGGCAGACCGCGAGGCAAAGAACATCATCTCCCTTGCAATCCAGAGATGCGCATCTGACCAGGCTTCAGACATCACCGTCTCGGTTGTGGCGCTTCCCAGCGATGACATGAAGGCACGCCTTATTGGCCGTGAGGGAAGGAACATCAGGGCCATAGAGAACGCAACGGGAATTGAGCTCATCATCGATGACACCCCTGAAGTTGTGATTGTATCCGGATTTGACCCTGTAAGGCGCGAGATAGCAAGGCTCACCCTTGAGAGGCTTATCGCAGACGGCAGAATTCATCCCGCAAAGATTGAGGAAACCGTTGAGAAAGTCAAGAAGGAGCTGGACCAGGAGATCAAGCAGGCCGGCGAGAGCGCAATGTTCGAGGTAGGAATCTTCGGGCTTCATCCGGAGCTTATCAAGCTCATCGGCCGCCTCAAGTACAGGACCAGCTACGGACAGAATGTGTACAAGCATTCCATAGAAGTAGCAAACCTTGCAGGTCTTATGGCGCAGGAGCTCGGTGTGGATGTCACACTCGCAAAGCGCATGGGACTGCTGCATGACATTGGCAAGGCCGTGGACTTTGAGCAGGAAGGCACACATATGCAGATAGGCGCGGATCTCGCCAAGAAGTACCGCGAGAACCAGCTGGTTGTAAACGCCATTCAGTCTCACCACGGAGACGTTGAGCCCAAGAGCATAGAGGCCGTCCTTGTAGCGGCAGCGGATGCAATCTCCGGAGCACGTCCGGGAGCAAGGCGTGAGACCGGAACCAACTACGTAAAGCGCCTTGAGAAGCTTGAGGAAATAGCCAGCAGCTTCACGGGAGTTGACAAGTGCTACGCCATCCAGGCAGGCCGTGAAGTGAGAGTCATGGTCAAGCCGGACCAGATAGATGACACCCAGGCAATGTTCCTTGCAAAGGACATCGCCAAGAAGATTGAGACGGAGCTTGAATACCCCGGACAGATCAAGGTCAACGTAATCCGCGAGTTCAGAGCCAGCGAGTACGCAAAGTAAATCCCACAGCAGACAGCAAACAGCCCGGCCAGTCAAGGCCGGGTTTTTGTTTTTCCGCCGGAAGCTGTTTTGCGGCTTTTTGCGTGAACATGACAACAGGCCTTGCCGTCTGGCAGGGCCTGTTGCTTAGGAATACATGAGAACAAAATTGCTCGTTTTGAAGACAAGGCGTTATTTGGATGCCCTTGTGAAGCCGTAGAAGATCGTGGCGAAGATTATGATGGAAAGGGACACGATGCAGGGAATCACGAGGTTGGCCATTACGGATGCTGCGGATGCGAAGTTGGTGCTTATCAGGAAGCATACAACCACAATGCCTAAGACTACCAGAATGTTGACTACCGCGGATATTGTCAGGTACATGGACGAGGCAGGTTTTCTGGAGTTGTTGCCGAAGTCAGTCCTGCTGAGTATCAGGAATATCAGAAGCTGGGCTATGTCCAGGACCAGAATTACTATGGGATATGCATAACGGACTTCAAGCTGGGGGACAAAGATTATTGTAAGCACGAATTCAATGAGCATTATTACGCCCACAATGAGGGAGCATCTCATGAGTATCTTTCCGCGGTTGTACTTGTACTTTCTGTTGTCCGTGAAGTCATAATCCGTGGATTTTGCGGATGATGCTGCGGCAGCGGCTGCAGCGGGAGCGGGTGTCTTTGTGGTTATGTCATCCACACGCACATTGGTAATCCTGGGTGTGGGTGCAGGCTTTCTGACCTCTTCAACGGGCTTTTGAGGCTCCTGGTATACGCTGAACTCCGGCTGCTGGTATATAATCTGCGGTGCGGCTTCCTGTACAGGCGCAGGCTGCGGAGCAGGCTGGAAAGCTTGTGCAGGTGCAGGTGCAGGTGCAGGTGCGGGAGCAGGTGCAGGCGCCGGTTCCGGCTGAGCTTTGGAGTTAACTGTGATGTCGAACAGCTGGTTTACAATGTTTCTGTAATCCCTGGCATTGGCAGGCTTGTCCGTATAGATGTAATTCTCGCTGTTCATGTTGGCGGAATACGGAGTGTCCTCTGCCGGCTGGTCATCGGGATTGGAAAAGAGGTCCAGAAATCTTTGATGCTGCAGGCGCTTCTGTTCCTCTGCATCATCCTGGGGCTGGGGCTCCGGCGCTGGTGCAGGTGCAGGTTCCGGCTCCGGAGCGGGAGGCTCTGCAACAGGCTCCTTGGGTGTTGCCACAGGCTGTTCTATTATAATGGTATCTATAGGCTCTGCCGTTGCCACAGGCATTATGACTTCTGTGGTCTCTACAATCTGTATGACAGGCTCCGGCATGGGTTCGGGCTCGGGTTCCGGCTCAGGCACTGGCTCCGGTTCGGGAGCGGGAGCAGGGGCAGGAGCGGGAGCAGGGGCAGGCTCCTCAACAGGGGGCTCCGGAACGGGTTCCGGCACAGGTTCAGGCTCGGGAACAGGTTCGGGCTCAGGCTCCGGAGCGGGTTCAGGCTCAGGTTCGGGTTCCTCAACGGGAATCTCAACGACCTCTATGTCATCCGGCTCAGGCTCATCTGTCTCTGTGATTATCGGAACCACTTCAACAATGTCCACTGGAGTCTCCGGAATCTTCTCATGCTCGGGCTCTTCTTCAGCAGGAGGCTCCTCGATGATGTTTACGATGCGCCCTTCAGGCTGTTCTTCCTCGGCTTCAGCCTCGGGCCCTTCATCGTATTCAACCTCGCGGCCCTTGCGGTTCATGGGCACCCTTGTGGTGTATTCCTTGAGAGGGGTGAAGTCCGGGCCGGCCTTGGGAGCGGGCTTTGAAAAGTCATAATCCTTGTCCGAAATCAGGCTGTCTATTATGGTCCTGGAATATTCCCACTCAGCCTGGTTGAGCTCCGTCATCTCACGGCCGCTGTCCGTCAGGGTGAAATACTTTCTTCTGCCGCCCTGGGATGTCTCTCCTGTCTTCCAGTATGCTGTAATGTAGCCCTGCTTCTCAAGGCGCTTCAATGCACTGTAGAGAGTGGGCTGCTTCATTGTATATTGACCGTGGCACTTGGTTTCTATCTCTTCCATAATCTCCCAGCCGTATTTGTCTCTCTCGTAGAGGGAGCGTAAGATTATGGTGTTTATATGGCCGCGGATAATGTCTGCGCTTATGGAGTTCTGGGGCTCAGCTTCGTCTTTCTTTTCCGGCTCAGCGGTTTCATCGGGAGCCTCAAAAGATCCGCTGTCTTCAGCGGGTTCTTCAGTGACTTCCGCAGTCTCTTTGGAGGCCGTAAGGTCCTCAAAGGACTCAAAACCGGTGTTTTCCTCGTCCATTGCTGTCTCCTCCCATATTTAGTATAAACATTTTATCATATACGCTATATGTTGTCAAGCGCCTGACGGGTTTAAAGTACTATGTCAAGCATTAAGCGGCCTTGAAATGCTTTCATATCTTCGGTTTTGGCCCTTTTTCAATAGACTTTTGACTGCCCGTGTGGTACAATGCAGGGAAAGCGGAAAGCAGCATGGCCGGGCCTTGAGGCACAGACCTTCATGGCACAGGCAATTTTGCGGCTTTCCGGCGCCTGCAAAGGCGCGTCTTTCAACGGGGGCGGGGGCATGTACAAGTACATCAACAGGTATGACATCCGTTATACGGACGTGGACTCATATGACACTCTGAAGCTTTCATCCATCCTGGGGCTCCTGCAGGAGGCATCCTGCAAGTCCGCGGATGAGCTGGGCTTCGGCTATGATGTCATAATGCCGCAGGGCATAGGCTTCATCCTGTCCAACTGGTACATAGAGATGTACAGGCCGGTAAAGCTTGAAGAGGACCTGGAGATCCATACCTGGCCGCTTGTCCCTAAGTACGTAATCTTCAACCGTGACTTTGAAATCTGGTCCGCAGGGGAAAAGGTGGGCGTTGCCACATCCCGCTGGTGCATGATAGACCTGAAGTCCTTCACGATGCTCAACATGAACAAGTTCTTCGAGGGCTATGACTTTTCAGACTACAACTCCAGCCGTTCCGTGGAATTCAAGGCCTGGAAGATACCCGCCGTATCCGTCCGTGAGCCTGCATATGAGAAGAAGGTGGTATTCACGGACTATGACCATTACATGCACGTCAACAACACCAAGTACGCGGACTTCGCCATGGACTGCTTCACGCTGGAGGAGATGAAAGGCAGATTCCTGTCCAGGATGCAGATAACGTACGTCAAGCAGTGCAAGATGGGTGAGACCATTTCCTTCTACCGTGAAGACCAGCCGGACGGCTCCGCGATAATAGAGGGCCGCGTGGGGGATGACATGCGCGTGCAGCTGAAGCTCACGCTTTCCCCTGTGCCTCAAAAATAACAAGACCAGGAATCTGTATCCGGGCTTAAAAATGCCCGTATATTTTGCAGAAAATAAAAGAATATGGCAACGAAAGCATCTAAAATTGAATCCGCTGAAGTGGTCGAGGGAAGCACCAGAATACACGTGGACGTCATGCGCATGCGCTCCCGCAAGAGGACATGCTCCGTGTACGTCAAGGATGACGGCAAAGTCATTGTCAAGTGCCCGGTCACTATGACCTGGGACAATATCAACAGGTTCCTTGACAACAAGCATGACTGGATAGTGAGCCACTATCTCGAGACCCAGAGCCGCAAGGATGAATACAGGGACATCCTGGACCTCAAGGCTATAATGGTGAACGGAAAGACTGTGCCGCTGGTCTTCGGCCCCAATCCGGGGATCTATATGAACAGGATTGAGATCCGCACCAAAGATGACATAAGCAAACTGTTCATAAATGAATTCGGGTACAAGCTCATAGATTTTGCCATGGGGCTGGCCTTAAGGCTCGGCGCGTGCCCCACGAGCATAAACGTGAAAGGATACAAGTCCCGCTGGGGATGCTGCAACTCGGACGGGGACATCTATCTCAACTATGTGCTTGCAATGCTCCCCAGAGAAGAGCAGGAACTGGTGATTATCCATGAGTTATGCCATCTTCTGTACATGAACCATTCCGCAGACTTCCACGCACAGCTGGACAAGTGGTACCCGGACAACAGGCGTGTCCAGAAGAAGCTCAACTCGTATTCATTCCTCTTAAGGTTTTACAACTCCATGTGAAGGCCGCCGCTTTTGGCGGCTTTTATGCAGTCTGATATTTCTTTTTATGCATGCATAAAAGGGGTTTTCCGCATATTCCGCGACAGAAATTGCAGTATGTGGCCGATATATTGCGCTTTTGTCTCAAACGCCCCGGAAGGTCATTTATAATTATGCAAAATTATATGCATTTTTTGCATTTTTATACATAAAATGCATATTTTATGAAAAATTATACAATTTATTTATCCAATTTTCCCTTGATTTCCAGGGTGTTTTTGTTGACTATCCGGAAGCCAAGGTATATAATCAGTTATTAGTAAGTAAAACTTTCTGCAGGAGAGTTAATGATGGCAAAGAAGATTAAGAAGATCATCCTCGCGTACTCCGGTGGACTTGACACGTCCATCATCATTCCCTGGCTCAAAGAGCATTATGACGGATGCGAAGTCATAGCGGTGTCCGGAGATGTCGGACAGACCACAGAGCTTGAAGGCCTTGAGGAAAAGGCCCTGGCAACAGGCGCATCCAAGCTGTATGTGCTGGACCTTAAGAAAGAGTTCATAGAGGATTACATATATCCCACAATGAAGGCCGGCGCCGTATATGAGAACAAGTATCTCCTCGGCACATCCTTCGCACGCCCCGTAATCGCCAAGCACATTGTGGACATAGCAATAAAGGAAGGGGCTGACGCCATCTGCCACGGCTGCACAGGAAAGGGCAACGACCAGGTGCGCTTCGAGCTTTCCATCCGTGCATTCCTGCCCGAGATTACAATCATAGCTCCCTGGCGTGTGTGGGAGTTCAAGAGCCGTGACGAAGAGATTGACTACGCCATTGCCCACAACATCCCGTTAAAGATCTCCCGTGAGACCAATTATTCCAAGGACAAGAATCTGTGGCATCTTTCCCACGAGGGGCTTGACCTCGAGGACCCCGCCAATGAGCCCGATTACGACAAGATCTGCGAGCTGGGCGTCTCTCCCTGGCAGGCGCCTGACAAAGCCGAGTACATATCCATACATTTTGAGAAGGGAATCCCCACAGCCATAGACGGACAGGGTTTAGGCCCCGTAGAGCTTATAGACAAGCTCAACGAAGTGGGCGGCCGCAACGGCGTGGGCTTAACGGACCTCGTGGAGAACCGTCTCGTAGGCATGAAGTCACGCGGCGTGTATGAGACCCCCGGCGGCACCATCCTGTATGCAGCCCATGAGCTCCTTGAGTCCATATGCCTGGACAAGGAGACCCAGCATTACAAGCAGATGATAGCCTTGAAGTACGGCGAAATGGTATACAACGGCCAGTGGTTCACGCCGCTCCGCGAAGCCCTGGACGCATTCGTTGACAAGACGCAGGAGCCTGTAACGGGCGATGTAAAGCTCAAGATTTACAAGGGCAACGTAATGAACGCCGGCATCACATCCCCGAACTCCCTGTACAGCGAGGAGATAGCCACTTTCGGCGAGGATGACTGCTACAACCAGATGGACTCCCAGGGCTTCATCAACCTCTACGGCCTGCCCATCAAAGTCAAGGCTCTTCTGGACAGCAAGAAGATAAAGTAACGCACCTAAAGGTGCGGCGCTTGCGGCTGTTTGCCGGGTGATGCGTGCAATCAGCCGTATAGGCACAAAAATGCCTGCATATATTTAGAAATCCGCAAAGCAGAGGGAAGAATGTACAAGGTATTCATAGACGGAAGAGAGGGCACGACAGGCCTTCAGATATATGAGCGCCTGGAAAAGCGCAATGACCTCCAGCTTCTTGTATTGCCGGAGGAAAAACGCAAGGACACTGCATCCCGGAAGGAGATGCTCAACGCCGCAGACATATCTTTCCTCTGTCTCCCGGATGCAGCGGCAATAGAGGCTGTTTCCTTAGTGGACAATCCGGGCGCGCGCATAATAGACGCCTCAACCGCACACCGCACGGCTCCCGGCTGGGTGTACGGCTTCCCTGAGATCTCTGCCCACAGGCGCATGAAGATAGCGGGAGCGTCCAGAGTTGCCAACCCCGGCTGCCACGCAACCGGATTCATATCCCTTGTGGCGCCCCTGGAGAGGGCGAAGGTCATGAGCCCTGACTTCCCGTTCATAGCGCATTCCCTGACCGGCTATTCCGGCGGCGGAAAGAAGACCATAGCCCAGTACAACGAACATTACAGGGACCCGCTTCTGGAGAGCGCGAGGGAGTACGCTCTGACTATGTGCCACAAGCACATCCCGGAGATGATGCATGAATGCGGGCTTTTACGCAAGCCCATCTTCAATCCCATCATCTGCGACTTCTACGCTGGAATGTGCGTAGTTGTGCCTCTGTTCCGCGATATGCTGGATAAAAAGTGGGCAATAAGCGATTTTGCAGAGTACTACAAGGATTACTATGCAGGCGCAAACTTCATAAAAGTGGCGGATCCGAAGGACAATCCTGCGTATCTCGCCTCAAGCCTTCTGTCCGGAACGAATGACCTGGAAATCTTCATCTCCGGCAATAATGACCAGATTTTCCTTGCGGCTGTCCTGGACAACCTTGGCAAAGGCGCTTCCGGAGCCGCTGTGCAGAATATGAACATAATGCTGGGACTGGACGAGACCACAGGGCTTCTGTAACTGCAGAAGCTTTGGCAGGGCTCTATAGTTCAGTCCATGTGCCCCGGCCCGTACGGCTTCCCTGCCGCTGGCCTGCGGAGCATCCGGCAATACAGACACGATACAGAAGAGAGATATGAGCTTCAAGATACAGGAAGTGGACGGCGGCGTATGCGCGCCTGCAGGATTCACGGCATCAGGAATACACTGCGGACTCCGCAAAAACAAGGACAAAAAGGACCTTGCCCTTATAATGAGCTCCGTGCCCTGTGCGGCTGCCGGCGTCTTCACGCAGAACCTCGTGAAGGGCGCCCCGGTGGTTGTAACAAAGCAGCATATCGCAGACGGCACAGCGCAGGCCATCGTGTGCAACAGCGGCAACGCGAACACATGCAATGATGACGGCATCCGGGTTGCCAATGAGATGTGCGCCCTCGTAGCGGCCAAGAGCGGAATTCCGGAGGAGAACGTCATAGTGGCCTCCACAGGCGTCATTGGCCAGAAACTGGACATCAAGCCCATCGCAGACGGCATGGATGAACTCTTTGCCGGGCTGGGGGACAATGCGCTGGATGCAGAGATGGCCATAATGACTACGGACACGGTGCCAAAACTTGTGGCTGCGGAGTTTGAGCTTGGCGGCAAGGTGTGCCGCATAGGAGGCATTGCGAAGGGCGTGGGAATGGTCTGCCCCAATATGGCCACAAACCTCATTTTCCTCACGACAGACGCAGCCATATCCTCTGAAATGCTCCAGAAGGCCCTTTCCGCGGACGTGCAGACATCATTCAACATGGTGTCCGTTGACGGGGACCAGTCCACAAACGACACATGCTGCATCCTGGCAAGCGGTTTGGCCGGAAATGCAGAGATATGTGAGAAAAACGCCGATTACAGGAACTTCTGCAAGGCCCTGAATTACTGCACGGTGAATCTTTCCAAAAAGATTGCCAAGGACGGCGAGGGAGCCTCAAAGCTCATACAGTGCGCCGTGACGGGCGCAAAATCCCTGAAGGCTGCCAAAGTTGTTGCAAAGAGCGTCATAAAGTCCTCGCTTGTGAAGGCCGCAATGTTCGGCTCGGACGCAAACTGGGGCAGAGTGCTCTGCGCGATAGGTTATGCAGGCGTGGACGTGGACCCTCTGAAGGTGGATGTTTCATTCAGGTCCTGCAAGGGAGAGATTCCTGTGTGCGTGCAGGGGTACGGGATAGAGTTCTCGGAGGAGAAGGCAAAGGAGATACTCCTCGAGGATGAGATAGAGATACTGGTCAATCTGAACTCAGGCGCCTACAAGGCCACGGCGTTCGGATGCGACCTTACATATGAGTACGTAAGAATAAACGGAGATTACAGGAGCTGAGATGGCTGAAAAGGAACAGGCAGAGTTCCTGATTGAGGCAATGCCTTACATCAAGAACTATTTCAACAAAATACTGGTCGTGAAGTACGGCGGGAATGCCATGATAGACGAGGGGCTGAAGTCCTCCGTTATGCGCGACCTGGTTGTTCTCAACCTTTTGGGCATCAAGGTGGTGCTGGTGCACGGCGGAGGCCCTGAGATAACCAAGTACTGCAGCAGGATGGGCGTTGAGACAAAGTTCGTGGACGGCCTGCGCTACACGGACGCCGAGACTGCAGACATTGTGCGCATGGTTCTTGCCGGCAGGATAAACAAGTCCCTCGTGAGCCTCATAGAACGCAACGGAGGGAAGGCCGTAGGGCTCTGCGGACAGGATGCAGGCCTTCTGAAGTGCGAGGTCCTGGACCCGAAGCTCGGCTACGTCGGAAAGATAGTTTCCGTCAACACAAAGGTCATTGAAGACCTTCTCGATGACGGCTACATACCCGTTGTCTCCACAGTGGGCGGGGATGACCAGGGCAATACATATAATATTAATGCAGACACGGCCGCAGCGACCATCTCGGGAGCTTTAGGGGCCGAGAGCCTCATTCTCATGACTGACATCAAAGGTCTTTTAATGGATAAGAATGACCCGGACAGCCTTATCAAGAAGGTCAATGTCTCAGACATTCCGGCATATGTAAAGCAGGGCATTATCTCAGGAGGCATGATTCCAAAGATAGAGTGCTGCAAGGAAGCGATCCGTCGCGGAGTTCAGAAGGTGTTCATAACCGACGGACGCGTTCCCCATTCCATTTTAATAGAGATCTTATCATCCGAAGGCAGCGGGACGATGTTTTGCAATTGACTGATTTTTCACAAAATCAGTCATTCTTTTAGAAAGGGCCAAATAAGTCACTTTGTTGCATAAATGCATACAATCTGCCCTGGAAGCCGCCCTCAAGGGGCCGGAAACGGAACTTTTCACGCAGGAAAAACAGCAGCGGTTCTGCTGGATATGAGAGGCATGAAATGAAGAGAGAAGAGATAATTTCAGCGGACAGGGAGCACATAGCCTCCACGTACGCACGCGCGGATGTGGTGCTGGACCACGGCGAAGGGGCCACCCTGTATGACAAGTCCGGCAAGGCATACATAGACTGCGGGACAGGGATAGGAGTGAACTGCTTCGGCATATGCGACCCCGTGTGGAAAGAGGCCGTAACAAGCCAGATTGACAAAATCCAGCACATATCCAACCTTTATTATTCCGAACCCCAGGCCCGGCTGGCGTCTTTGCTCTGTGAGAAGACCGGGGCAAAGAGAGTCTTTTTTGCCAACTCCGGTGCGGAGGCCAACGAGTGCGCAATCAAGACTGCGCGCAAGTATTCATATGACAAGTACGGCGAAGGCCGCTATGAGATAATAACCCTCAAGGATTCATTCCACGGCCGCACGATGGCAACAATAACGGCCACAGGACAGGATGAGTTCCACAAGTACTTTATGCCTTTTCTGGACGGCATAAAATATGCAGACCCCAACATGCTTTCTATACGCAGGGCCCGCACCGCGAGGACCTGCGCCATAATGATAGAGGTCATCCAGGGAGAGTCCGGCGTGAACGTTCTGGCTGAGGATTTCCTTAAGGAGCTGGACCGTTACTGCAAGGCAAATGACATTCTTTTGATCTGTGATGAGGTCCAGTGCGGCAACGGACGCACAGGGTACCTGTACGCATACGAGGCCTTCGGGATGCATCCGGACATCGTGACAACCGCAAAGGCCCTGGCGGGAGGCCTGCCCCTGGGAGCCTGCATGATGTTTGACAAGTGTGCAGGGACGCTCACCCCCGGGGACCACGGGACCACGTTCGGCGGAAACCCTGTTGCATGCGCAGGGGCAATAAGCATAATGTCCAGGATAGACAGGGACATGCTCCTTGAAATCCAGGGGAAGGGAGCCTACTTCATGGAGAACATACGCCGCATAAAGAATGTGACGTCCGTATCCGGCATGGGGCTCATGATAGGAATCCAGACCACAAAGCCTGTCGGCAAAGTGGTCGCAGCCTGCGCGGAGAAAGGGCTTATAGTCCTGTCTGCGCATACCAAAGTAAGACTGCTGCCTCCTTTCAATATCCGGAAGGATGAAATAGACGAGGCGCTTAAAATATTGAACGAGGTAATTTCGGCATGAAGCATCTTCTTAAACTTCAGGACCTTACAAGGGAAGAAATCATATCCATCCTGAATCTTGCAGACCAGCTCAAGTTTGAGCGCAAGAACGGCATACTCAAGGATTACTGCAAAGGCAAAAAGATGGGCATGATCTTTGAGAAGTCATCCACACGCACCCGTGTCTCCTTCGAGTCCGGCATGTACGAGCTGGGCGGCCACAGCCTGTTCCTGTCTTCCAATGACCTGCAGATAGGCAGGGGAGAGCCGGTCCAGGACACTGCCCGTGTCCTTTCCAGATACCTCGACATACTCATGATCCGCACCTTCAAGCAGCAGGAAGTGGAGGACTTTGCAAAGTACGGCTCCATACCCGTAATAAACGGCCTCACAGACTACGCTCATCCCTGCCAGGTGCTTGCAGACCTCATGACAATCCGTGAAATAGAAGGGTCCTTCAAGGACCTCAAGATGGCCTTCATAGGAGACGGCAACAACATGGCCAACAGCCT
>JAJPYR010000065.1 GCA_021204825.1 Clostridia bacterium
ATGGGAAATTTACTGTCTATAAACAAATGCGCCTCGTCCACGATTATCATGGTGCGTGTCTCCTGTCCTGCCCTGGCCATTTCGCGGGCGTTGATTATCTCCTGCTCTATGTAGCGGAACACGAGAAGCATCTGCGCGTTGGCCACGACGTTGTTCTTGTTTGCGAACAGGGACTGGAAGTTGAACACGGACATGTCCCCCGTGCCGGATGACATTGTGCTGGGCCCGTTCCAGATGTCCGAGTACCTGCCGGACACGAACTTCTCCAGGTACAGGGAGGCTGTGCGGAGCTCCTTCAAGGAGATCTCGTCCTCCGTATCCTTCCGGCGGGCCTCAAGGGCGGCCGTGAGGTCTGTGAATGTGGGGAAGTCTTCCGGGGAAAGGGACGTGCAGTCTGTCTCCTTGGTTATGCCTTTCAAGGCGTATGCGTCTATTACAAGGCTGTTTATGAGCTCTGTTATGTCCAAGTTGGCCCCTTCAAGGACTATGCGGAAGAAGCCTTCCAGGGTCTTCAAGTGGGTGTTGAATGTTGTCTCCGGGCTGGCGGGAGAACCGTCTTCGGAGAGTATGCTGTATATGTGGAACGGGTTAATGCGGCCCTCGGTGGCGTTGCCCACGTCCGTTACCAGGCCGCCTAAGTTGTGTGCGAGTGTTGTGTATTCATTCTCCGGGTCCAGGACTATGATTCGCACGCCGTCTGACCACTCGTTTGCGATGAGGGTCTTCATGAAGTACGATTTGCCGGAGCCGGACTTGCCTATTATCATTGCGTTTGAGTTCTGGTACAGCGAGCCGCGCTTCCAGATGTCCAGGATGAAGGGCGCGCCGCTTCTGGTCTTGCCCAAAAGGATGCCGTTTTCATCCGTAACGGATGTTCTTGTGAAGGGGAACACTGCGGCAGCCGTCTGGCTGTCCATGCCTCGCTCATAGCGTGTCACGGTGTTTGCGGGAGACGGGCAGCAGCTGCGGTATCCTTCCGTCTGCATGCCGTACAGCATTGCGGGGCGGAAGTCCCTGCGCGAGAGCTCCTTTTTCATGAACTTCCTGAAGTCCGCCTTCTTCGCGTAATTGTATGCGGTTATGGTTACGGACACGTCCAAAAGGGTCTCGTTGTACTTCTGGAGTGAATCCAGAAGGGCTATCATGGTCTCCCTGTGGGTCTCAGCGGACGTGGCCTCGCTGGCCTTGTATGACGTTATGCTCTTTGTCTCCATGTCCGAGACGCACTTGTCTATCCTCTTTATGGCCTTGTCCCTTTCCACGGGCTTGAAGTGCATGACGGCTTTGGTGCCGGGCATGTGGAACAGTCTGCTGCCCCAGGCGTTGTTCACGCGCAAGGGGAAGTCCCCTACGGACAGGCAGACGCCTTCCAGGCCGTCCTGGGTGAACGAAGAGCTTGTAAAGGATACCTCTCCGGGCTGTGCCCATGCGGCAAGCTTTTCCTGCTGGACGTGCGCAACCTCGCGCTCCGGCATGCCTTCCCTGTACCCTGTTGAGTATTTGAGGAAGACCGCGGTGTCCCTCGCAGGCATAATCTCCGCCTTAAGGCCCGCCTTGCGTATCTCCTCCGCCATGCCGGCTGCGGTGCTTTCCAGATCCTTTTCATTGCGGCCGTACACAGCAATGCAGAATGCGGAGAGGTACTGCCGCTGCACGTTGTTTATTCTGTCTATCCGGTCTATCCTGCCGGACAGTATCTTTGCTTTTGTCTCCGTGAGGCCGCTTCTGCCGAGGGATGCGAAGAGCTTCTTTGAGAAGCGGTCCAAATTGGCGGGCTGCTCTGTCCTGATAAGCTCGCAGCACTGCGTCATGTCCAGCATCTTCAGGGCCTTGGCTATGCAGTCTATGTCCAGGTCCTGCCTGTATTCATCCTCTATGCCGAAGTTCTTCTGCCCCAGGCGGATGTAGCGCCCGTACCAGCCGCCGGAATACTCCACGAGGCCGTCTGCGCGGATCTGTCTAAGGCCTGTAAGATACTCCACGCTCTCCTTGTAGAGGGCGCCCTTGACGTACTTCTTCTTAGAGGTCAGAAAGCGCAGGTTGTCCCAAAGGATGGTGTACATTATGCCGTCCTGGGTGGGCATAAGAAGGCCGACCGCAATGAGGGCGAATATGACGGCCCACACGTATGCGGAGCAGGTCATGCAGATGAAGATTACGGCAAAGAGAATGAGGGCCACTATGATGTCCGGCATGCCGTAGCATTTCCACACTGTGTTCTTAACCCTGGTCTGCTTGGGAATTATTCTTTTCATGCGTCTCCTCCTCCGCCGGAATCCCCGGCGCCGCCTGCGGCGTCATCTCCTCCGGAGTATCCTCCGGAACCTGCCCCTCCGCCTCCGCCTCCAAAGGAGCCGGCTGCGGCTGAGCCCCCGCTGTCTGCGGGCCCTTCTTCATATGATTCAAAGTCCGAGTCCTGCGAGGGTTCCACGTACGGAACGGACGGGAAGGGCTCATCATCCCCGTATGAGTAATTTATGGGGTCCACGTACGCCCCTTCCTCCCCGTCTCCGGAATAAGCCCCGGAATCCGGGTCATCCTGCCCGCCTGAGGAAAAGGCCCTGTGTATGCGTCCTGAAATGTTTGAAACCGCAAACTGTGCCGCGCCCACTCCCGCAAGCGTTGCGTTCACCGCAAAGTGCTTTCCTGCGCGGAACACGGTGCCGATAGGCCGGCCGTCATCCACGCGGTCCTCCCCGACTGCGAATATCCGCACGAACAGGTGCTGCCCTGCAGGGATGACCATGGCGCCGCCTACAATAAGGAAGAGCATGAGCATAGCGTTCTCGAATGAGCCGGCGCCCGGTATCGTGAGCGATGTGAATACCGGCAGAAGCAGGGTGAAGATGTTCACGGACAGGACGCAGCCGAAAGCCAAAAGTATCTTGCTTAAGAAAGCAGCTGTCCAGTTTTTGAGCCTCTCCCCGTTGTCCAGGGGAAGCGTTGACATTGCCACCGGCATGCAGAAGTAGCAGAAGACTATCTCGAATATCCTTCGGGCCATTGCAAGGAGCGACTTCAAAAGGTTCCAGGCAAGTATTACGGAGGCCACTATTGCAGGCGCGTAGAAAAACTGCGAGGGGTCCAGCATGCCGTTCAGCTGCCAGCCTGTGGGTATGAACCAGATTACGGTGTCATACGAGCCGAACAGGTCTGCAACCGTTGTTGTGTTCACGTTGAAGTCATTGATGGAAAAGCCGTTGATCCATTCCCCGGCGCAGGCGTTGAAGATGACGGACGATAGCCTGTAGTCCGTGTTGAGCCTGAATATGTCCGACAGGATCTGCAGGAGCTCGTTGGCTATCATGATGCCCAGGACAACCACAAGGACCATGGCTACAGTGCCCAGGATGGACATGAAGAACTTGCCCAGAATGGTGCTCAGTGACTTGTTTGAAGTTATCATGTTCTTTATCACGGCCACGATGGTGAAGATGCACGCAAGCCCTACGGCAAGGATTATGATGCACCAGAAGACCGAGTTTATCGTTGAGTTGGTGAGGGTGCTCTCTATGATGTTCACGCTCTCGCCCGCATACAGCACGTCATCTATTCCGCAGATGGAGTTGAACAGCTCCACTATTCCGTCCGTGAGCTGCAGAAGCCACAGGAATACCTGCATGACGAACTCTTCCAGCCAGATTATCATATGACCTCCCCGGCCCCGGGCAGGCCGCCCGCGGCGGTCATCCGAAGGATGCTTTAGCCGCAGGGCGGCGCCTGTCCTTTACAGGGCGCTTTAAGCGCACTGCGGGCCTTTCCGGCAGTTAACCTACCCAGGCTGAGAGGCCCTGTATAAGGAGCGGAGCGCCCATGGCCACAACGAAGATGATGACGATGCCGATGATCAGGTTCTTGATCATGTCCCTCGCATTTATCTTCTCTTCGTTCCTGTGAGCTATGGCTATGCGTATTCCTATGTACGCTCCCCATACGACCACCACGGCCGCAAGGGCAATGACTATGTACACCCAGAAGCTGTCTATGAGTGACTGGAGCTTGGCCACAATGGACGCAAGGCTTCCGTCCAGGGTGCTGTCCTCAAGCAAATTCAGTATATTGTTCAATTATTTCTCCTCCATATTCTCTCTGTTCTCTGTATTGTCTCCGCCGCTCTCTCCGCTATCGACGCTGCCTTCCGATGCGGCGGCCTTCTTTGCCTTCCTGCCCTTCATAACCTTCCAGATTACGAATGCCAGAAGGGCTATTATGATAATCGCGATTATTATGCACACCACGGCCTTCCCGCTGCCGGAGGAAGAGGTTTCCTCTTCACCGTCCGTTCCGTCCCCGGATAAGCTGCCGTCTGCATCCGTGCCTGTACTTGTGCCTGTGCCCGTGCCTGTGTCACCTGTATCCGTGTCCGTTGTGCCGCTGCCTGCCGTGCCGCTGCCTGCCGTGCCGCCGGCTGCGTCTCCGGATGTCGCGGAGCCCACAGTGCCGGTGCCTTCTGCTGTGCCGGAGCCCGCTGCGTCCGCCACGGTGAAGCTGTACAGCGTGTCCCCGTCCTCAGAGAGGACCGTAACCAAAGCCCCTGCGGGGATGTATGAGTAGTTGACTGTTCCGTATTCATCCGCAGAGATGTAGAACGGGGTGCCGTCTTCAATGGTCACGCGGATAGTCAGGTTCTGCGCGAGGCTCTCGCCGCAGTGGATGCATACGGCGGTTATGTACAGGATGCCGTTGTCCTCGTCATTTTGCATGAAGACGGAGTAATCATGCCCCTGCTCCTCTGCCGCCGCCGTGGCAGCGGATTCCGCCGCGGTGCTCCTGGAAGACTCCGCAGCAGGGGTTGCAGCCTTGCCTGTGGTTGTGTCCGTGCCGTCTATTAAAAGGTCCTCTGTGTCCTCCGTTGTCATGTACACAGGGAAAGCGCCCGCAAGCGTGTCCTCATCTCCCGTTGTGTCATACACGTATACGGTGTATGTGTCCGCGGGAAGGGTTGCGTATGAAAGCGTTCCGTTGGTGAAATACCTGGTGTACGCAGAGCCGGAAAGGCCGGTGAAGACCACCATGAGGCCGTCTGTAGCATCATCTCCGCAGGAGACGCAGGTGTATGAGGCCGTAATGGTCTGGGATGTGCGGGAGGCGCTTGCAATGAGCTTGTATGTGTGCCCTGTGGCGGGCGTCTCGTCCCCGTTGTACCAGTCCCCGCACACTGTGCAGACGTAAGTTGTCCAGCCGCCTTCGGTGCACGCGGGGGCCGTGACGTATTTCTCGTATGAGTGCCCCAGGGCGGGGGATGTGACCTGTGTGGAAAGGGTTTCGCCGCAGACGGAGCATATCACATCGAAGCGCCCCTCTTCCTCGCAGGAAGGTTCTGTGTAGTAATACTTTTCCGTATGTCCGGTGGCCGCAGCGTATATGACTTCATACTCGTACCCGCAGTCCTCATCCGTGCAGTAGAAACAGATCCAGCCGTATTCGGTGCATGTGGGTTCATGCATGATGTATTCCATGTTGTGCACGTAGCTCCCCTCTCCGCTGTCGCAGAAGTCCGAGAGCATCACGTCCCCGCATAAAGAGCAGGTGTAGACGGTGTAGCCTACGGTGTCCCCGTCCGCGGGTATCGTCTCCGTGGCCGCGTAATCGTGGCCCGTGGCGGAGACGTAATCCGTTACATATGAGCTTCCGCACCTTGTGCATACGCTCTTTGTGTATCCCATTTCCGTGCATGTGGCCTTCTTTACGGTCACTTCATAGTCGTGTCCTAAGGCGTTCACTTCATCCGCCGTGTATGTGTCGCCGCAGTATGAGCATGTGTATGTTGTGTAGCCGCCTTCAAGGCAGGTGGCCTCCGTAAGCTCCGTTTCGTAACTGTGTCCCGTGGCGTCCAGATATGCGTCCGTGTATGCCTCTCCGCATCTGAGGCAGTAATGGTATGTGTACCCTCTCCCGGTGCATGTGGGCTCGTATACTGTATCCTGGTAATCGTGTCCTAAGGCGTCTGTGTTTGTGTCCGTGTAAGTGCTGCTGCAGTACATGCATGTGTGGAGCGTATAGCCCCCGGTTGTGCAGGTGGGCTCCACTACGTACTCCACATATGAGTGCTGCAGGGCGTCCGTGTAATCATCCTCGTACGCGTATCCGCATATCGTGCACTCATGGAGCGTGTAGCCCTGGGATGTGCACGTGGGCGCAATGACGGTGTCCGTGTATACGTGGTCGCAGAGCGTCTCGTCCGCGCTGGCGTATATCGTGCCGGCATTTTTTGCGCCTGCACTGGACAGGTACATGTATCCCGCCGTCCCTATTGCCGCGGCTGCGGCGAACGTGAGGGCGAGAATAAGCGTTGTTTTGATCTTAGATGTCATTCATATCCTCCCTAATTGTTTGTCTTTATCAGTTGTCATCATCCCCGTCTCCGAACAGGTCCTCCCCGTCTTCGTACGGATCATATGCATCCGGGTCCTCCGGATACTCATCCTCCGGATAACCATCCGGCTCTTCATCCGGCTCTTCAGCCGGCCCGTCCTCCGGCCCTCCTTCCCGGGCGCTTTTGGCGGCCTCCGGCTCCTCCGGACAGAGGTCCGGGCTGTCCCCGCGCTCGCGGCGCGCCTGGTCCTGTATCTCTCTCATCTGCGGAAGAAGCTCCCCCGTTATCTTGCGCAGGGCGCCTGCGATTGCGTCCCTGGCCCTGGGCTCCTTGAAGTAATCATTCAGGAGCACCGTAAGGTAGCGGTCTATGTAGTTGATGTCTATGGTGTCTATGGTGGCGGCGTCCTGGTCCTTAAGGAGCGGCTTTATGTCGCCGCAGGTGAGCTCCACTTCGCGCTTCAGACTGAACCACTTCTCATCCAGAGTCTCCAAAGACTCTTCCGCCTCCATGGCCTCCTGCTCGCGCCTTTCTATGTTGTCCATGGCCTCATCGCACATTGCCGCCGGCATTGCGCCGCTTATGTCATACAGGTAATTGTCCTTGTTGAAGTCCTTGGTCATATCCTCCTCCCTGCATTCCCCTTCCGGGAAATACTCATGCTCCAGTTCATATGACGGCGTGAAGACGGTCTTCAAAGGCTCAAAGCCTCTTACGGACACAATGGCGTCCCCCTTCTTCGCTCCGTTTATCCGCTCCAGCATGCCCGGGGTTATAAGCGGGCGCGTTGACGCGGAAGCGTTGCTTGATGACACGCTCTCCGAGTTTGTGCTTATGGAAAGGGAGCGTATCTTTTTCTGGCCGCAGAGCTCTGAGAACTCCCGGCGGGTGGGCTCATCATCCGAGCCGATGAATATCTTGATGTTGCAGTTGCTCTTTATGACCTCCGCCGTATCCCTTCCGTACCTCGAAGAGAGCTGCGAGAATGACTGCAGGACGAACAGGAACCTTATTCCCCTTGAGCGCGCCACCGTTACCATGGTGTCCGCGGACGGAAACCTCGGCAGGTTTCCGAACTCATCCAGGATGAAGTACGTATGGCGCTTCAGTGTGGCTGTCTTCGTTGCCTTGCGGCGGACGTTGAGGTTTGCCTTCTCCACGAGCTCCTTGTAAATCTGCGTTATGAACAGGGTTACGAATCCGTGGCGGGTCACCTTCTCATCCGGGATGACCATGAAGACGGCCGTAGGTCTTTCGTCCATGTTGATGATGTCTATCTCGTTCTCTATGGTGAGCGACAGGATGCCGTCATCCGAGAGCTGCTGCATGTAGTGGTTGACTTCCGACAGGTAGCACGCAAGCGTGCGGTCCGTTGTGAGAAGCACCGTGTTCACGAGCCCCTTTACCTTGGAGAACGCGTCCCTGCCTTCCAGCAGGTACGACTTCAGCGTCTCAGGGTCCTGTGAGCAGTATGCGGTTATGTTGTGGTACAGGTTGAAAAGCACCATCTGCTTTTCCGCAATCTTTCCGGATATGCAGTCCTCGCACATTGCGAGCAGGAAGCCGAATATGAGGTTCCTTGCCCCTTCCTCCCACGAGGGCTGGTCCTTGTTCTTCACGGGGCACAGCGTGTACACAAGGTCCTGCGCGTTTTCGTATATCTCGTCCATCAGCTGCTGCCTGCGGAGCCTTGCGTCCTTGTACGTTATGAAGGTCTCGCCCGCCGCCGTGTATCTGCCGTTCTCATACTGCAGGTTGTACTCCAGGTCCTTTATCATCCGTATGCGCCTCGTGAGCACATGCATGGGGTTCCAGCGCGCGCTGGAGTACGGCTTCCTTAGATCCAGCGCCAGAACGGTGTACCCGCGCTTCCTCAAGGACTTTGCGTGGCTTTCATACAGCTCGCACTTGGGGTCTGCTATAAGCATCGAGGGCTTGCCTATGGACATGGACATGATGGCTATGTTCTGGTGCACAAACCCCGTTGTCTTGCCGGACCCGGTTGTGCCGACTATAAGCGCATGCATCTGCGATGAGACCGTGACCTCCACGTCCTTCCCCTTCTTCTCCGCGCCGACCACAATTCCGTCCTTCTGGAGCCCTGAATCCCTTAAGGGGAACACATTGAACTCCGGGGTGTGCCTGAGTTTCCGGGCCGTCATCCAGGACGTGTTCTCCAGGTCATTGGCCGCAAACGCAACCCCTCCTGCGTCCGTGCGGTGCAGAAACAGCATTGCAACTACTATGCATCCGTCTGTTACGCCCTCCGTAAGCCAGAAATATCCGCTCCGGAACACGCCTCCTGCTCCGCCCGTCCCGCACACCAGGTACAGGAAGAAGACAAACAGGTCTGCAATGAGGAACACCGCTCCCCAGAAGACATATATCCCCCTGCCCTTCGTGCCGCTGTCTGTATACTCTTTGTCTTTGTTCATATTCCTCCGTTTATATATTCACGCTCCGCTCTGCCTTTAACCCCACAGGCCGGACATGCGTCTGCATAGGCCTGAGCACATGCCTGCATCTGCACTCCTGCGTATCTGCATCCGGATCTGCATCCGGACCAGCCTGCTGCTGCATCCGGGTTTGGCATCCGGCCCATTCTGCTGCCTGCATCCGGTTCGGTATCCGGTCCCTTCTGCTGCCTGCATCCGGATTTGCACCCGGCGTCTGCCTGTGTTTCCGGTGCGGATTCCTTCGCCCGGCCGCTCCTGTTTCCGCTCCTGTGCCTCGGTCCCCGGAGCCATGCCGGGCGGTGCGGCAGTCCCGCCGGCAGTGGTTCCAAAACGGCCTGGTATGGGCAAGTTTAGAAACTGTTGTTTGTACTATGTTCCTTTTGTTGTGCATTTTGCACAAAGACTGTGCCAAGTACAAACATATGTTCGAGCTATTTGCCAAAAAGGAAAGTCCGGCCGGTTTGCGGCGCAGGGCACGTAGCCTTTTCAGGATGCATGCCTGCGGCAAGGGCAGGGCTTTGCGCGTGCTTGTAAGTTTTGCTGTTATGTTTGCTGCCGGAAGGCTGCGGCTTCAGTTGGGGGTCTTGTCCTCGCCGTCCTGCGGCATCCTGTCCGGGTTTTTTGGCATGGATGACTTCACTCCCTCTTTCCTGAGGCGCTTCATGTCCTCCACTGCCGTGTGTGCCATCTCCTTGTAATATGTGTCCGGGAGGGACTTGTCATACAGGGCGGATGAGCGCACTATGCGGCACAGCTGCTCCTCATCCTGCGAGAACACCGCAAGGCGGGAAAAGAGCGTTGCGCGGCTCTTGTCTATGTTCCTGAGCAGGTCCCTGCCGTTGTACAGCGCCAGGAAGCGTTCCCCGGAACGGGTGTGGGCGGCATGCTCATACACCGAGACGTCCGAGAGGGCTATAATCGGGTCTGTGGCCTTCTTTGCCGCGGTGCGCTCCTTTGAGACCACCTGCGAGGGCGGCATGTACCTGCCCGGATTGCGCTTGAACTTCCCTCTGGATACCTCTTCCGCAGACTTTGTCTTCGTGTCCGCCCTTCTGGTGGTGTATGCCGCCTTTGATGTTATGGTGTCCTGGATTGCCTTTGTTTTCCTGCCGGGCCAGTATTCCTGGGCGGCTATCTGCTCATCTTCCGGAACGGCCTTGAGCTTTTCCGCTGCGCCTGCATCCTTGGCTGCATTTTCGGCTGCATCTTTGGCTGCGGCTTTGGCAGCGGATTCGTCTGTCCGGATGGGAATTGTGAGCGGGCTTTGGGAAAGGATGGCCTCGTTCTCCTTCGCAAGGACGTAGCGGGAGATTTTGTCTGCGTCCGCTATGGCCTTGAAGAGGGCGTCCGGGTTGTCACGGATGGACTGCACCCAGTTGCGTATGTACGCGGACTCGTTCTTTGTGAGGCGGTCTGTGAGCTTCACGCCGTATTCCTGGCACAGGAACAGGGAAGATATCTCCGCGCGGAGCTCCTCCACGCTGTACTCTTCTGAGCCGTATCCGTAGAAGTCGCGGTTGAGGCGCGAGGAGTGCGCTGTGGAATGGGAAAGCTCATGGAGCGTTGTGGAGTAGAACTCGGGGTATGTGCCGAAGCTCTCCCTGGGCGGCAGATGGATCTCGTCCCTGGACTTCACGTAATACGCGTCATCCCCGCCGTATACGATTCTGGACTGGTTCTTGCTCCAGTATGAGAGCAGGTCCTCCACACGGTCATTGCGGCCGGTCTTGTCAAAGCGGCCGGCCTTCTCGGGAAGGCCTTCCAGAAGGTCTCCGTTGAAAACCCTGTACACCTTGCGCAGGGGATATACGTTCTTCTGCATGTATTCCTCTTTCTCCTGCGCGGACATCTTCTCTATGGTGGAGAGGTCAAAGGCCTCTTTGGTCTTCTTGTCGCGGAACTCGAAGAACTCTATCGCAACGCTCTTGCCCTTTGCAAGCGTTCCTCCGCCGTTGCCGGTCTTGAAGCGCCATCCGTTCTCCTGTATCTGGTTGTATGTCGCCCAGCGGTTGTCCTTGTAGCCCCTTCGCATTGCTATCATGGAAAGGTACAGGTTGTTCACTCCCCTGTAGCTGCGGCCCGTCACCGCGGAGACGGGCGCGCTGCCCGGGGTCCAGTTGCGGTGCCAGAGGCCCAGCCCGGAGTTGAGGTTGTCCATGACCATGCATACAAGGTCCTGCCTTTCAGGGGTCAGGCGGTCCAGCCCCTTCACTTCTTTCATTGCTTCCTTATTCAAAGACTATCCGGACCTCCTTCATGTAGAACGGCTTGTCCCCGTCCATCACGCTGTCATCCATGTCCAGCATGTCCTCTATCTCATACCCCTTGGGTATCGTTATGACGCTCTGGTACTTGGTGAAGATCTGCTTCTCAAAGGGCTTCTCCTTCTTCACCTGCCTCTCTTTGGCGTAATAGCGCATCTGTGTCTTCTTCAATTCATATTCCTCCGTTATGTGTGTATGTGTGCGCATTCCTTGCGCGCAGGTGCGTGCCTGCGGCACTGTACGGAAGTGCCGGAACAGTGCCTGCAGGACGCTTGTGTGAGCTGTGCCGTGTGTTTGCGTGCGCCCCTTTGCGCGGGGCACATGCAGGTGTGTTTGTGTGCTGGCGTGCATATGCGCCCCCGCGGCGGGGCTGCATACGGGCCTGCAAAGGCTTGTGGTACGGCGCCGGCAGGCGGCGGGCTACTGCGTCTGATCCTTGTCCGGGAGATCTCCGTTCTCCGTGTAGCCCTTTACGTTGCCGAAGCGGCCGTATACGGGCTTGCCGGGGATGACCTTGTCCTTTTCCGGGTCAGTGCTGTCATAGGAAGAGTTCCCGGAGGACGTGCCTGACTTTCCGGAGGGCGCGCTTGCGGCGCCGTACTTTGGGGATTCGTATTTCCTCCCGGAGATCCTCGCCTCCTGTTCGCGTTTCTCCTCTGCCTTGCGGCGGAACTCCTCGGGGTCATAGCGGTCCGGCGTCTGCGTTATTGCCTTTATAATGGTGCACTCGTAGTAATCCTGGCTCTTCTCCGGGCGGTACAGGCCGCTTGTGGCGAAGATGCGCATCATCTGCTCGCGGTCCCCGTTGCACCAGAACGCGAGGCGGTTCATGAGGGCCATGTCCGAGTTGGAGTGGTTGTGGCGGACGTCTACGCCCTGGTAGAGCTGTATCGTTACCTCCCCGCCCTTTGCCATGAAGGCTCTTTCAAGGATGTCGCGGTCAGACATCTTGGAGAGGCCCTCAAGGCCCTGTCCGGTCTTCCTGTACTGCACGCGCTTGTCGAAGTTGTTGCGTATGAAGTAGCGCATGTCCGGGGTGTCAAAGGACTCCAGCTTTGTCTCCCCTTCGCGGCAGGCGCCGGTCATGGAGATGAAGTGGGCCTTGCGGTAGAACTCCATCTTGCCGTCCTTGGAAAAGGCGCGGACCTCTGTGGGCTCCATCTTTCCGAAGAAGTGTATCCCGTTGCCGGATATGGATGTCTCCGCATAAGCTCCTGCGGGGACTGCGTTGCGGGCGCGCTGCGCCACGGGGGTGAACTTTCCGTCCTGGTCCAGGCAGTTGTCCACGTCCAGGCAGCAGATGCCGTCCTTGCCGTCCAGGGCATAGGCTATTGTCTCGCCGCCGTGGGTTTTGGCGTACTGCATGGCGGTCTCAAAGTCCGCCCAGGTTTCCGGGTTGTCGCTCTCTGCAAACTTGCCGTTTGCGGGGTTTATGAGGAACTTGTCCAGATGCCCTGTCTTCTGGTTGGTGCGCGTGCGCACTACAACCCAGTTGGGCTTTGCCTTCATCTCCTCTGGTATGTTTTCGCGCAGCTGGCGCTCATGGGACGTTATCTTTCCGCGGATTACCACAGAGGGAATCTGGAACTCGTTGGTGTATGTCGTGGTGCCGTCAAATATGGCTGCGAACTGGTCCGGGGGCATCCTCTCCACAGTCTGGTCCATGAACACGCGCACCGGCATGCTGGCGGGCACATGGAGCTCATACCCTTCCTCCGTCTCCGTTACAAGGGATGCGGGGTAATAG
>JAJPYR010000024.1:0-6674 GCA_021204825.1 Clostridia bacterium
GTCAAGAACAATATTGCAAAACACTCTTTTTATTGCAATACATGCAAAACCGGTCCGACTGCCGCTTTTGCAGGACAAGGGAAGGCCCGCCTCTTGACTTGGAGACGGGCCAGCTGTGCACTTTGCACAAATACGTGTTCTAAGTTCAATGGCCGCATGGCCTGATTCTGCCCGGGCTTGTGCCCGGAGCGGGTCACTTGCCGTCCTGGTCACGGGGCTGCAGGAGCTCCAGGATACGCTCATCCTTGCCGAACAGGGCACATCCTCCGCTGTGGTTTTCCTCCTGCATGCCGCTGTCCCTCAGGGCCTGGAACAGGCCGGACTTCAATGCTCCGGCCACGCCTGTATCCCGCACGTTCACATCCGATACGGGAGAGAAAGGGCATGGCTCTGCACCGCCGTGCGAGTTGATGTGGAAGAAGCCGCGGCCGGCTGCAAGGCAACCGCTTGTGGCCGCTTCATCTCCCGGGAAGGAAAGGAACACCATCCCTTCCATGCGCTGCCGGAGGGCAAGGAGCCTCTCCTCCATAACGGCCCTGTCGGCATCCTGCGGAGCCAGGTCCTCTGTGCCCTTTTCCGCGGGGACGTACTCCACGTATATGACCACAGAGCATCCCTTGGAGGCAAGGTCATCCACAAACTCATCCGAAAGGACCTCCGCAAGGTTTTTTGTTGTGACGGTAATAGAGGCGCCGAACAGAATTCCCCTGTCCTTGAGGCAGGCCATTATCTTGTCCAGAAGGCTGAACATGCCCTCTCCTCTGCGGGTGTCCGTACTCTTGCGGCTGCCCTCCATGCTTATGACGGGCACCAGGTTGCGGTTCCTGTCAAACAGGTCCAGCGTGTCCCCTTTGAGAAGGGTCCCGTTGGTAAACACGGGGAACAGAATCTGCGGAACTTTTGCCGCTTCCTGCATTACGTCCCTGCGTATAAGAGGCTCACCGCCGGCCAGGAGGATGAAGGAAATCCCAAGGTCTTTGGACTCTTTGAAGACCTTCCCCCACTCTTCCCCTGTCATCTGTCCGGACGGGGCGCTGTCATTGCATGCGTCCATTGCCCTCGCGTAGCATCCCGCGCAGTGCAGGTTGCAGGCGCTCGTTATGCTGGCTATGAGAAATGCGGGTATGCTGTTACCCTGTTTCTCCGCCTCCCCGCGCTTTTTGGATGCTCTCTTTGCGGCCCTTGCATATTTTGCAATGTACACGGACTCCCTGGGGTTGGAGAAGAAGGCCTTTGCCTCGCGCCTGAGTATGTTGTTTATACCGTTATACAGGTACTGCTCTATGCTGAATTCTTCCGCCATCATGCAAGCTCCTGTGTCATGTTTTTGGCATACTCGGCGGCCGCCTTGAGGTCATCCCCGTTGGGGCGGCCCTTGTTCATTCCCATAAACTGCCCGCGGCAATAGAAGTCCACGCTCTCAACCCCTATGCCGGCCTCCGCAATGAGCTTGCTCATCTGAGGGAACGCCCTTTCCGCCATGCCGGACGTGGAGAATACCGCTACAGTGTTCATCATGTTCCTGTCCAGACCCTTGATGTAATCCTTGACCTCCTTGCTCAAGCCGCCCCAGTACACTGAGGCTCCCAGAAAGAGTATGTCAACATGCTCCTCAAGAGGCTCCGCAATAGGCTTAGCCTCAATCCCGAGCGCTCCCGCTATAGCCTCCGCAACAGCCTTCGTGTGGCCTCCTTTGCTGAAATATCTAACTGCTGCCGTCTTTTGCATCATTCCTGTCTCCCGCCCTTAAAGCCGCTTCAAACGGCATACGGGCCTTAAACTCTTAAAAAAGTCTTTACTCTTTTTTTGCTATCTGTTATAATGATTATACAAGGAAGACGGCAAGGCGTCAACTACGCAGAAATTGCGTAGCTGGTAATAAAAAAATTACCTATGGAGGACGGGTATGGCAAATGAGCATGTATGCCCCTGCGCGGCAGGGTGCCCGCTGCAGAATGCAATGAGCGCAATCGGAGGAAAATGGAAGATGTCCATCCTCTGCTCCCTCACCAATGACGGGCCCACAAGATACAATGACCTGAAGCGCAAGATGAACGGCATCTCCAACACCATGCTTGCCAAGTGCCTCAAGGAGCTTGAGGAAAACGGCCTTGTCTCAAGGCATGAGTACATGGAAGTGCCTGTCCGCGTGGAATACGAGATAACAGAGTCCGTCCAGTCCCTCATCCCAATCCTCACAGAGCTCGCCATCTGGGGAAATGAAAACCTCCCCAAGTCCAAGGGGGGTGCAGAAGACATTGCAGAGCCTGCCTCTGAGAGAGAGGAATGACATCCCCTGCGGGCTTTGGACTGCATAATAATGAGTGAAACCGGATGCCGCTGCGGCACCCGGTTTTCTGTTGTCCGGATTGAGTTTTATGAGGGTTATAGCGGGTTACGGGCATTTGCGGGGAGTCTGCAGGACCCGCATGGGAAGAGCTGTATAGAGCCCCTGCAGGGGCTCAGTAACTCTCGAACTGGGATGTGTACAGGTCTCTGTACACGCCGCCGGATGCCATGAGGGACTCGTGGGTGCCCTGCTCCACCACGTCCCCGTCCTGCATGACAAGGATCTTGTCCGCATTCTTGATTGTTGAAAGCCTGTGGGCTATTACGAAGCAGGTGCGCCCCTGCATGAGAAGGCGCATTGCCTGCTGAATGGTCTGTTCCGTGCGGGTGTCCACGTTGGACGTGGCCTCGTCCAGAATGAGCATGGGGGAATCGAGGAGCATGGCGCGGGCTATGGTTAAAAGCTGCTTCTGTCCCTTGGAGATGTTGACCGCATTCTCTGTAAGGACAGTGTCATACCCTTGCGGAAGACGGGTTATGAAGGTGTGGATCTTTGCGGCCTTGCAGACGCGCTCCACATCCTCGCGTGTCACGTCACCGTTTCCGTACGCTATATTCTCATACACAGTGCCTGCAAAGAGCCAGGTGTCCTGCAGAACCATCGTGAAAGCCCTGCGGAGCGAGTCGCGGGTCACCGTGCTTATGTCTTTGCCGTCTATGCATATGGTGCCGGACTGTGGGTCATAGAAGCGCATGAGAAGGTTTATGACGGTTGTCTTTCCCGCACCCGTGTGGCCTACTATGGCAATTGTCTGGCCCTTCTTTACATCCAGGCTGAAGTCCTTCAGGATGACCTTGTCCGGGTCATAGCCGAAGCGCACGTGGGATATCTCCACGTCTCCCTGCACGTCCGTGAGCACTTCCGTGCCGTCTGCAATGTCCCTCTCCGGCGTCTCGTCCAGCACGCGGAACACGCGCTCTGCCGCAGCGAATGCGGACTGGAACTCGCCCATCACGTTGGATACCTCATTGACGGGTCCGGAGAACTTGCGTGAGTACAGCATGAATGAAGATATCTGGCCCAGCGTTGCCGCTGCGGGAGAAAGGAACAGGATAAGGCCGCCTATGACGCTCACGAGGGTGAGTGAGATGTTGGATATGAAGGTGTTGAACGGCCCAGTCATGGTGCCGTAGTACTCGGCCTTTGCATATGCGTCCACTGCATCCACGTTCTTTTTCTCAAAGTCATCAATGAGCTTTTCCTCGCAGTTGTACGCCTTTGTGGTCTTCTGTCCTGTTACCATCTCCTCCACGAAGCCGTTGAGCTCGCCGAGCTTTGCAGACCTTTTGCGGAACAAAGGCTGGACCTTGCGGACAATGAACTGGGTTGTGAAGACCGTAAGGGGTATGGTTACAACGAAGATTATGAGCAGCGGGGAGGATACTGCAGGCGATGCAATTATCATGGGAATGGCTATGTACAGCATCATGGCAAGCGACCCTGCTATCTCCACAACCGACCTTAATACCATTATGACGTCGTTGGAAAGGGATGTCACTATGCTGTCTATGTCATAGCTCAAGACGGAGATTATGTCTCCTGTCTGGCGGGAGTCAAAGTATGAGACGGGAAGAGACAGAAGCTGCGAAAATGTGTCCGCCCGCATCCGCTTGCCCATCTTTCTGGAGACGTATGCCATCCCCACGGATGAAAGGTACAGTGCTATTCCCGATATGACGTATATGACGGCAAGTATGATGCAGTAGAAGGTGATGCTGTCAAAGTCAGTCCCGTTCACAGGGTCTATGCAGTCTATGGCTATTCCGCAGAGCTCCGGCCCCACTAGAGTAAGGGCGGATGAGATTATGTTCAGCAGGAACACGAGCACTATGAACCACATATAGGGCTTCATGTAGTGAAGGAGCTTGCGGAGGACGTATTTCGTGTCCACCTTTTTCTTTGCCGTAAGGTTGCGGGTGTCTGACAAATTCATTCTTAAATCCGGCATGTCATTCACCTCCCATCTGTGCTGCATATATCATGCGGTACTCCTCACAGGACTGCATGAGGTCTTCATGGCGGCCGAGGCCTATGGGATGGCCGTCATCCATTACGAGTATGGTGTCCGCATGCTTCACGGAGCTTATCCTCTGCGCCACTATAACCTTGGTGGTGTCCGAATAATGCTCCGCCAGGGCCTTGCGGAGCGCTGCGTCCGTGGCGTAATCCAGGGCGGATGAACTGTCGTCCAGAATCAGTATCTCCGGATTCCCGGCCAGGGCGCGGGCTATGAGAATCCTCTGTTTCTGCCCGCCGGAAAGGTTTGTTCCTTTCTGCGTAAGCGTAAAGTCCAGGCCGCCTTCCAGCGTCTCCACGAACTCATCCGCCTGCGCGTCTTTCAGGGCTTCCTTTATGCGCTCATCCGGTATGTCCCTGCCGTATGCCACATTGTCCCGAAGGGAGTAGGACATCAGGAAGTCATTCTGGAACGCCGCACCGAATTTTGCCCTCAAGTCTGCTTCCGGCACTGAGCGCACATCCTCGCCGTCTATGTACACAGCGCCGGCCGATGCGTCATAGAAACGCATCATGAGGTTTATTATTGTGCTCTTGCCGGACCCTGTGGCGCCTATTATGCCCAGCGTCTCACCCTTTTTGAGGGCAAAGCTTATGTCTTCTATATTGTTGCCGTTGCCGTTGTATGAGAAGGAAACGTCCTTGAACTGCACCACGTACCCCTCATCCCCTGAAGGGCACTCCATGGTGCTTTCTGCAGAGTCTATCTCCATGACCTGCTCAATTCTTGCAGCCGACGCTATGCCCTTTGAAAGGCTCACAAAGATCCTTGAGATGCCCATCATGGCGCTCTGGATGATGGTGAAGTATGACAGCAGGGCCAGGATCACGCCGCCGTCCTTTCCGCATACGGCGCCTATGACAATAATGGCCACAATGCCCAGGTTGAGCACAACCGCGGACAGAGGATTGGGCATGGCCATTATCTTGTTGGCCTTGTATTCCTTGGCAGACAGGTCATCCGCCACTCCCTCAAATTTGCCGGACTCATACTCCGTCTTGGAAAGGGCTTTTATGACCCTTATGCCGGCCGCATTCTCCTGTGCGGAACGGACCATCCTGTCCCCGCTTTTCTGCACGGCCGTATACATGGGCACGCTCCTGCGGGTTATTATCCACAGGCCTATGCCTACGATCGGTATGCATACAAGCAGCACGCAGGCGAGCAGCGGATCCAGCACAAAGCTCAAAATGAGGCCGCCTATGACAAGTATCGGAGACCGGATGCCCATGCGCATAACCCTGGCCACCATTTCGTTGACGTAATACGTGTCGCTTGTGAGCCTTGAGATAAGGGACGGCGTGGACACCACATCCACCTGCCCGCACTTGAGATAGCTTATCTTTGTGAACATGTCCTTTCGCAGGTCATGCGTTAGCTTTCCGGAAGCGTTCACGGACAGCCTGTTGGCCCATACGTTGCCCGCAAGCGCAAGAGCGGCGAAGAGCAGCATCACAACGCCCGGCACTATGATGTACGAAAGCCCCATTGAGACGCCTGTGTCTATTACGTACTCCAGAAGAAGCGGCAGTACCAGCTCTGCCACCGTTCCGAAGAACTTCACCACAATGGCGGCTATGGACAGCCATCTGTACGGATACAGATACTTCATCACCGTTTTCATTTCGTGCCGCCTCCGTCCATATACTTCACAGCGTTCTCATACAATACCGAGGTAAGCCGGAACAGCTCGTCCTTTTCTTCCGGGCTTAACCCCTCCGTTATAATCTCTCTCCATCTCGCATTGGCAGCCCTTATGACCTCATAGAGCTCCATACCCTTCTCTGTGGGATACACGTGGAACACCCTGCTGTCCTGCCCGTCATCCTCACGCCTGAAGATGCCGGCCTCCTCCAGGGACGCCACCTGGCGTGACACATTGGACTTGTTCACGAACAGGTCCTTCGCAATCCCGTCCTGCGTTATTCCCGGAGTTCCGCATACGCAGAGGATGTACCGGGACTGCCACCCCCTTACCTGCGGAGGCAGCTCCTGCTCCAGGAACTTTGACGCCGAACCCGATATCATATTGATGTTTTTGAGAAATGTTGCCATATGCCGCCTCCCCGGTTAAATGGTTGCGCCCGCAATAGTTGCGTTCGCAACTAATTACAGTATATGCACCCCAAAGGGATGTGTCAACTGATTCAGGCCCCATAAGAAACGTTTTTCATCATTTTGTCCAGCTCAGGGCCTGGATGCAAGCTCTTCGACAAAAACAGCTTCCTTTCGATGAAATTTTGTCGATTATTTCGACAGAAATTTGTCGAACATGTCGATAAAAACTTGTCGAAATAGCCTTGAAAA
>JAJPYR010000024.1:6774-9254 GCA_021204825.1 Clostridia bacterium
GCTGACGAGTGTTTCTTCGACAAAAATGCTCTTCTTTCGATGGGGTTTTGTCGAACTTGTAGACTGAATTTTGTCAAACTGTTCAACACAATCTCATTAAAAACGATCATTAAGTATCGAGATTTTTGCATTCAGTTTATATATGGCCGTTGAAACTATGGTAATCTTGGACAAAAAAAGGCCCAACGGATTGAGTGGAGCCTTTTTATTGCTATTGATTTGCTTATCTAAACTGGGCGATTAGCCTGTAATTTTGATCGTGCGCCTGATGGAACCCTACGTAAAGTACCATTGGTAAGCATATCCTCGATTGCTGTTGAGAGTTTCTTGGTTATGCCTTTGTACCCCATTGCTGTGGCTAATTCACTATACGACATAACTTTGTCCCCCAGTGCATCAAGAATCTTATCCTTAAACGCCTTGTCCTTTTCATTAACTTCTGGCAAAAAGTACGGGTGAATTGGAATCGTGACAGAGAGATATTGCCTATTCGGATCCATCTTAAATATAGGAGAACCTGAGCCGTTTCTTTCCAAAACCTCAAAGATAAGTGGATAACCAGTGTTGCGGCCCTCAATCAGATGTAGTTCCTTGAGGAAATCTCCAATTCTTCTGTTGCGGTACGATTTCCCCTGTATGTTTCTGCTTTTAATATCATCATCTGTAATACATCCGTCAAAGCCAGGAAAGCTGATTACTTCTATTCCTGTAGGAGTAATATTCACTGTAATCGGCTCTTCAACTTGATATGAGCGGTGATATACTGCATTTGAAAGAATTTCATCTATTGCAGCCTGAGGATAATTGAACACCCTCTCTGCTTCAGGAATATCTAAATGCTTTATAATCTTCTCTTCTAGCGCACAGTCTTTAATGTACTTCAGAGCTGAACGAAGCTGGTCCTGTATGGGACCCGTGAATATGCGTTCCGACATATTCTTTCCAGTAGGATCCGGCATATGAACAACCTCTATCCTTGCGTATTTAAAATACTTCTCTGGATATGCGCTAAACATAAGAATAGCCACATTGCGGGGTTTAATACTTTCCGGAGGTCCATACAGCAACTGCATATCATTTGCAATAGAAATGCAGTCTTCGTTAACAGACTGAGCATATAATTTACTGCTTATCTGCTGTAAGTGCTCTCTCATGAGTTGTACGCTCAAATCGCTCACACTTGCCTCAAGGTTAGGTTGGTCATCAAACGGGACCCTCGAACTTACTCTGAACAGCTCTTTCTCTTCATCAGGGGTCGCTATAACTGTGCTTGAGAATTTGCGTATATAGTACCTTTTCTCATATTTCTTGCCATGCAGTTCCTCAGTTGCCCTGTATGGTCTGCCAAATCCCGCTGTTACCCACGCAACAATGACATATTTCCCCTCATACTCCATTGGCTCAACAACAGGCCTGTACATAGGCTCAATATGATGACATGCATTCAGGAACTCCTTAAGCGTATCATCCACCTTTTCACGGCTGAGTCCAGGAACTTCTTTTAAACAGCCTTCTTTAGCATTAACGCCTATTACAATGTACCCGCCACCAACGTTGTCAATATCATTAGCGAACGCACATACAGTATGGATTATCTTGTCAGGATTCCAGCCTTCCTTGAACTCTATGCGGGAAGATTCTATGATTTTTCCATTAATAAGGTCTTCAATGTTAACTGGAATTGCCATGGCACTGTCTCCTTGTATAGACACATAGTATGTCCTTTCGAGAAAAAAGTCAATAGCTACGACAGATTTTTGTCGAGTTAATCGACAAAATTTTGTCGAACTTGTCGACAAAGGCTTGTCGGTGCAGCGTATAAAATGTCGAAGAGCTGCATCCGTCTGGACACAGCTCCCGTCATGCTTGCATATGATTCCCCAGTAATGAGAATTCCCCCCCTGCATTTGCAGGGAGGGAACCTCGCTATAGAAGATACGTTATATGAGCGTAAAGTCTAAGGGATACTCCGGAACCATAATCTTTTTCTTAGGAGAATGCAGGCCACACCGCTTTGATTGTTTTCATTCCTGACGCTCCGGAGATTAGGGTCATAATAACATACCCTTAAAACGGTGTCAATACCCCCCTCTTCCGGATGAGGGGCTTTTGGAGGCCTTTGGAAGCTGTAAATTTTCTGTGCTTTTTGCCCAACTATTTAACAAATTCACACTTTTTTGAAAGCTTTTAACACCCCTCTTTTTAAGCCGGAATATTTCAAAAAAAATTTTTTTCGATTTCAAAATTTCCGGTCTCGAAAGACTTTCTGCAATCTATTGCCGGACAAAATGAGGGCTCCGGGAGTGAAAAGAGCACGGATGGGCGTTCCGTGCCCTGCGGGTTGCTGTGTATCCGGTTGTATGTCCCGTTGGGAGTTTGGAACTCAACGGTGAAAGTGCCGCCGGCAGCCGTCTGCGGCCGGTCAGAACTCAACGGTGAAAGTGCCGCCGGCAGCCGTCTGCGGCCGGTCAGAACTCAAC